>NZ_JBWDLJ010000004.1:300000-588731 GCF_056238645.1 Formosa sp. F44 | reverse complement strand
TTATACAACGAAATAAGATTACATTTATCTTTAGACTATAGAACACCAAATATGGTATATCAATTATCAGCTTAAAACCAATTTTTAACTGTAGCCATATTTCAGGACTAGACATTTGACCAAACCAACAAAAATAGAACTGAATTTAGGAAATCCGAAAAATGGATGGCTTCCGTTTGAATTAAATTCGGTGGAATTTGAATTGAAATTTAGTTCGTCAAATATTCCCAAAAATCCAATTGACAAACTTTGCGAATCTCTGATTTTAGCAATAAATGGAATTGAAACGGAAATATGCTGGAATTTGGAACCAGAATGTTATTTCTTTGAGCTAAAACCAAGCGGAAAAGGAATTGATTTTATTATCTCTAAAAGTGGCGGAATAACAGAGAATCGAAATCTGATTTATGAACTAACTGGAGATTTTGAGTCTGTAATTTTACCATTGTATCGGAGTTTAAAAAAGTTCAATACGTTGGAATTTGACAAAGCTGATTGGAAAAAAATTGACCAAGTAAAGCTTAATAAATTAACTAAATTGGTAAAAGACAGAAAAAATGGCTGATGGAAGTTTGTCGCAGTTTAAAGCGACTTTAGCAAGGAAAATAGAAAGAAATCAAAAAAGGCAAGCAAGGTCTGACAGAAATTCACCAAGCTATAAAAGTTTTGATTCAAAACCAGAATATAATTTCCCAAAACTATCTGAATCGGAATTAGAGAAAGTAAAAAGCGATATTCGTAAAAAAGCAAAATCGGAAAAAAAGAAGGAATTTATATCTATTGCTATTGTCTTTATAATTGTGACTTTGGTAATTTTATATCTTATTTAAGTTTAAATAAAAACTACTTACAACACCGTGTATAATTAATTGCTTTGTTCTTGCCTACTTGCGAAAATTCCTGCGGAATTTTCTCGGATTCGTAAAAGTTTGCTAACTTAGTTACTTAACCACGCAACTAACCAAGAACTGTGTTATAAACCAATAAAAAAGAGTTAATTTTTTAAACAATATTCTTCTGATACATTTTCATCCTAGATAAAAACATATTTAAATAAATAATATTAAAACCATGATTTACCTCACTAAAACACTCCTGTAGTTTTCGTCATACCACAAATGAGATTTAGCAATAGCAAAGGCTTGTTTTAATAGTTTATTACAGACTGCAACTAGAGCTAGTTTTTTACTCTTTCCTTTTGCAACAATCCTGTTATAAAGCTCTTTACAAGCTTTATTATGTTTACTTGCAGAGAAACTACACATAAATAATACTTTCCTCAATCTTCTATTTCCCATTTTACTTATTCTAGGTCTTGACCTTATACTGCTGCCAGATTCTCTTATTATAGGTGTTAGGCCTGCAAAAGAGCATAGTTCTGATGCTTTATTAAAACGCTCAAACCCATCTGTCAATACAATTAAAAGAGCGCTAGCTTTGGCTCCTAAACCAGGTATGCTTTTAATACGACTATGCAAGTCTTGATATTCTTCTTTTACTAATTTTAGAACGGTTATCTCCAGAGTTTCTATTTCCTTTTTATAAAAATTCAAGCTACGCTTTATTGAACGTATTACTCTAGGCACTGGGCAGCCTTGGGCTTCTTCAGAGTGTAATTTGTTTTTAAGAACAATTATTTCTTTAGTATATAAATTACTTAAACTTAATAGATGAGAACATTCTATTTGGCTCTTTGTCTGACCTGTCCATAAGCTGGGACTATTCATTATTGCATATTCATAAATCATTTTAGAATCACTCTTGTCTGTCTTTATTTTGGATAATTTCATTTGAATGAACCGTTTAACAGATAAAGGATTTTCAACACTAACTTTAATATTATGCTCTATTAGGTAATATGCCAATCTTAAATGATATACACCTGTAGATTCCATAACACAATGAGGATTACTACCCATAAGTTTGAGAAATTTTTTAAAGCCTATAAGCTCATTGTTAAACCGATGAAACAAACCGTCACTCCCCATCACATCAAAAACATCTTTACTAATGTCAATTCCAAAATAATTCGTATTTTCATTCATATTTAACATGTTATGAAGGAACGTATCTACCGTGTTTTCTACAACTTAAAAACGAGATCCTTAGTCTCTTAGAACTGTACGAAATAATAGTAGAAAAGAGAGAGGATTTTCAAGAAAAACGAGATCAAGTCTCACTATACAAAATAACCTTAATTCTCTCTTTTTGTTCTTTCTGATTTGATACTTAATTTATAACTTATATTTGATAAGCCTAACTTAAGTTATACGTAACCGTTGTACGCAAGCTGTGAAAACCTATGAGAACAATTAAATTCTTCATTCTTTTTTTATTTTTTAGCCAAGTTTCATTTGGACAAAATAACTGCGGAGATTTTAAAAATTATGAAGAATCTCAAAAGTGGATTAAGGAAATTAAACAGTTAAATCTTGAAGAGCGTAAAAACAAAATCTTCGATAGAATTAAATGTGAGCAAGAATCGGAACAAAGTGAAATTGACTTTTGGCTTACAATAATTATAGATGGTGGAATTTTTTCAACAGCAAATGACATTCCAAAGGAACAAATTGAAAATTTAAAATTAATTCCAGCTGAAAGTATTGACATTACGCAATCTCTATGAAACCAAGGGAATTTATCCTGAAAAATGCAATCTTGGTTTTGTTCTTATAAATCGTCCCGAAAAACCAGTACTTAACGAAATAACTGAACTCAAAAACATTCGGATAAAAAGAAGAAAAGGAAAAATAATCATCAAATTGGAATCTGAAATTGAAGACGATATTAAATTTGAATTAAACCATTTACTAAAAGGACATAGCACAACACTCTTTGTTAATACCGAGTTGAAAAAAGGAAATAACAGATTTGTTTTTAAAAGGAGTAACAATTTGCAACTTGTCGAATTAGAAATAAACGGAAAGAAATTAATTATAATAATATAAAAGCCAGCGTACAACAAAGTACTGTGGTAAAAAACAAGTAAAAAAGCATTAACTTTTCACTAAAGTACTTCTATAAGAATCATCATATATTAAACCAGATTTTGCGATAGCAAAAGCCTGTTTTAAAAGCTTATTACACACAGCTATTAAAGCCAGTTTTTTACTCTTCCCTTTTGCTACAATTCGTTCATAAATATCTCTGCATGCTTTGTTGTATTTACAAGCATTAAAACTGCACATAAATAATAAATTACGAAGCTTCTGATTTCCTATTTTACTTATTCTACTGCGTCCATTTACACTGCTACCACTCTTTCTAACTAATGGAGTTAATCCAGCATAACTGCAGAGTTCACTACCGCTTGTAAAACGCTCAAAACCATCTGTAAGAACCACAAGCATCAATGCCGTTTTGTTTCCAATTCCTGGTATACTTTTTAAGCGAATTAATACATCCTGGTGGACTTCTTTAACTAATACCATAAGTTTATCTTCTAAAGTTTTGATTTCTTTTAAAACGTGTTTTAAGCTTCGTTTAATAGAACTTACAACTGCTTTGCTAGGATTTCCTAAAACAGCTTCATCATGTATTTTATTCTTCAGCATAGTGCTCTGTTTTGTATACACAGAAAGGAGTCTGGTCATTTGAAGACATTCTGTTTGATGTTTGGATTGACCTTCCCAAAGCTTTAAATCTACTTGTTTTGCATATTCACAAATAAGTTTAGAATCACTTTTATCCGTCTTGATCTTAGACAACTTCATCTGGATAAAACGTTTAACAGCTAAAGGGTTTTCTACTGATACTTTTGTCCCTGACTCTAGTAAATAATAAGCCAATTGATAATGGTATGGACTACCTAATAAATTTGGTACTTTTTTTATGCGACATTATACATGCTTTTAATTTTCAATTCTAATTCCTTCTCCGCTGGAGTTTTAAAGTCTAAAGCAGAGTGTATTCTAGCGTTGTTATACCATTTTATATAGTTTTCAATAATTTGGTAAGCTTCAAAATAAGACTTAAAATTATGTCTATAAATACACTCGTACTTTATAGTCTTAAAAAAACTTTCGGCTACAGCATTATCCCAACAATTTCCTTTACGACTCATGCTTTGAGTGGATTTACAACTGAAACTAAGTAAGTCTGTTATTTTTTGTGAAGCATACTGGCTTCCTCTATCTGAATGAAAAATATGGTTTTCTGTGATTTCCCTCTTTTTTCTTGCTAAAATCCAAGCAGTATAAACAGTGTTTTCTGTGGTCATATCTTCACTTAAAACCCAAGACAGTACTTTTCTATCTGCTAAATCTAATATTGTTGTTAGGTAATTCCAGCGACTTCCCTCTTTAATATAGGTAATGTCAGACACCCATTTTTCACCAAGGCAGTTACTGGTAAAATCCCTGTTTAACAAGTTTTCTGAAATGGGGAAGGTGTGATTAGAATCTGTTGTGACTACCCTAAATTTTCTACTTAAAATACTTCTTAACCCCATTTGTTTCATTATATAGGCGATATAAGATCTGCTATAAAATGATCCTCGTCTTTCTAACATTTTCTGAACTCTTAAACTTCCGTAAATACCATTATTACCGTAATATATTTCTTTTATACTTTGTTTTAGAGACTCTAAACAAGTGTTGCTTAAGTTTTTATCTTTATTTCTTAACCAAGTGTAATAAGCATTTCTACTTACCTTCATACAATAACACATCTTTTCAACAGGGTACTTACCTGTATGATTTTTTATAAAACCATATTTTACCTGTCGTTCTTGGAAAAGATGCTTACCGCCTTTTTTAGAATATCTCGCTCTAATCTTATTTCTTTTAACTCTTTCTCTAAGGCCTTGATGCGAAGCCTCTCTTGAGAAGTGGTCTTATCCTGGGATGTCCCTTTTGTTTTTAAATCCTTTTTCCATCTATTTATAGAGGCTTCACTAACTCCATATTCTTCAGACAAAGACTTAACTGTTTTCCCTGTATTTAACAACTCTACAATGGTTGTTTTAAATTCCTGATCGTAATTCTTTTTATTCATATTACAAATTTAAGTTTATCACATAAATCTGTACCAACTAAAGTAGACATTCCAGTAGAATGTGTTTTGAAAGGATGACTCCGCGAGTTTCAATACTTCAGCTACACTTAGCATTGGCTAAAATCGAGATCTAAAGTCTCACAGAATTGATTGTGATTTAGTAATAAAAGAGAGAGGATTGTTAATGTTGTCGAAGTCTAAAGCTTCACCATATATATTAACCTTAATTCTCTCTTTTGTTCTTTCTGTTTTATATCTAATTTAATAGAAATCAAACTTAAGACGTATATAATTAATGGCTGGATTTCGTTTACTTACTAAAACTATTCCTTACTTCTCCCCCTACCTAAATACAAACTTTCATTTTGCAGTAACTAGATAAAATAATGTAAAGACTTTCATTATCATGACACGCAATCTTAAAAGATCATACATAATAACAAACTAGTGGATTAGAAAGCGACAAATTGTCTAGTTTTTTTTCAAACGACATTCACATTTCTAAAAAACTGATTTGATAAAAATCTAATAAACAACATATTAGTATTTGTCATTAAAAAAAGGAAAGAATTTTCTTAAAAAAACAACAGTTTTACTTAGACTGCGATAGTTATTTTGTTAATTTTAAATCACCTATTTAATTGTTCTTTTAAAAAAAAGTAAATGCCCCATTATCATTTTTTAGTAAACTCAACCTTAATTTTGGTTGGGATTATTGGCCTATTTGTAATATCACTCATGCTATTTTCGTATAGATCCAATATTTTCGTAAATATTTATTTAGTGATAATTTTTATGTTATGTTCTATTAGGACAATTAACATTGGCTTTTTTGAAATTATAAATGCCCAATCCTTATTTACTTCAAGATACCTTTTGCCGGTATATATAATTGCAGTGCCATCCCTATATTTATACTTTAAATCCTTAGTCAAAGACTATAATTATTTCAATAAAAATGAATTTCGCCATTTTTTATATCCTGTCTTTATTTTATTTTTTTATTTAGCTCAGGAACACTTCCCTAACCTAAAAAACCAGTCTATTCAAAACATGCTATTCATTGGTTTAAATGTATTTGTAGGAGTGTATTGGCTATTATCTTTTAATCTTCTATACACCAAGTTTTGGAATTTAGACATCAGTAATCCATTAGAAAAAAGACATTATTTAGTCATTAAAAATTGGACCCAATTTATTTTTGTCATTTCTTCATTTCTATTTATTAGAATTTTATTTTCAATATATCATGAAAAAAATTCCAATGAATTATTTAGAGCAGAACACTATTCTGCCTTAGTAATTATCCCTTGGATTTTAATTTATGGTAAAATTTTAATTCATCCTGAAATTTTATATGGTTATCCAGATATGCAAAAGAGGGATATAGAAGAAGAAAATCAAATAAACATTACTGATCATGTATGGATATTTGATACAATAAATATTATAAATCCTAAAGAGAACGAGAACGGTAGTCATGTAGAAGAAAGCGTGTTGTCTTACGTATCCGAAATCGAGTGTTTTGTAAATAAAAAACATCCTTTTAGAAATCCTAAATTCTCTTTATCCGATTTTGAAAAAGCAGTAAATATTCCTAAAAGCCATTTATGCTATATCTTTAAATATCATGCAATCGTTACTTTTGTTGAATATACAGATTATTGCAGAATAAAAGACGCGCTTAACCTTATTGAGAACAGATATTTAGATAATGCAACATGGGAAGAGTTAGCCGAAAAAACAGGATTTATTTCTTACGAGTCGTTTTTAATTGCTTTTAGAAACCAAACCAAACGAGAACCAGACGACTTTTTAAATCCGCAAGAAACTCTTTGTTTTCAAAAGGATAATTCCCTTAGCATTTAAAGACGGAGTGATATCTATAAGCTCAAAATGTTTTTCAATAACTAGAAAATTAAAAAAAACCAGAAAGTAAGAAGTTTTAGACGTCCTATTTTAGTTATTCTACAACATCCATTTACACGGCCACCATGCTTTCTAATTCCGAAGATGCTACTGTTAGACATAAAGACCGTACAATCGCATACAGAATGCTCAAATTGATATGTATAGACAACCAACGTCTATATCGTTTTGCTTCCAATCCCTGATTTCGTTTTTAAATGAATTGGCCCATTGTAATGGATTTCTGTAACTACAAAAGCACAATGAATCTATACCAGGAAATCCCATTTTATTTATTTTAGATTATAAAACACCAATGCGCGATATAGATTATGTGTGAAATTTTAATTCGACCTATAGCTATAGTTCAAGACAAGACATTTCATCACTACATCAGCACATTACAAATTAGCCACTAAATCATTTAAAAAAGCACTGTAATTATTCAACTCCAAAGGCACATCAGCATTTTTTTCCATATCGTGGAAATGATGTGTTGCTAATAATTCCATTCCTGTAAAAGCATTCATTCTGTGAAACCCAAACATAGCACCTTCATCTACACTTTTCTGATTAAAAAATTCATTTTCTAAAGTAAATGCAGTTTTAGGAGCATTCCAACTTGTGGTAAGTATATATTTCTTTCCGTGCATTAAACCACCCGTCCCATAATTGATGTCTGGATTTGTTCTACTTCTTCCATCATTGGCATAAATTCCATTCTGATGACCTTCCGTAAAAACTTCATCTATATACTTTTTAAATCCAAATGGTATTTGAAACCACCAAATTGGCGTATGATAAATCACTACATCTGCCCACTTAAATTTTTCAACTTCTTCTTTTACGTTATAGTTTTCACCTACTTGAGTATATTTCACTTCAAATTCCTCACGCGTATCAAAAAATGAAATAGTATTATTAAAAAGTGTGTCGTTAAATCTTCCTCCAGAATGTGCAAATGGATGACCTCCATTAATTATAAATATATTTTTCATTTGTCTCTTATTTTATTTGAGGCAAAATTAAAGCAATACTTATTATTGTAAAAATAATACAAATCACACCTTTGTATCAAAATTTTTATAGTTATGGTGAATTTAGAATGGTACAGAACGTTTAAAGAAATATACGAAAACGGAACTTTAACCAAAGCTTCTATTGCTTTATATGCGTCACAACCTGGAGTTAGTGTACACTTAAATGCTTTAGAAGCGTATGTTGGCAAAAAACTATTTGAACGGACTTCGAGAAAAATGATTCCAACAGAGGATGGGAAATTTTTATATGAATATATTATTGAATCTTTAACTAAACTTGAAATAGCAGAACAGCATTTTAAGAAAACAACGCAAGAAAAAAATCCATCTCTAAATATTGGTATGTGTTCAGAAATGTTTCAACTCATAATAGAGCCCGAAATTCCCAAACTGGACTTTGACTTAGTGGCTAGATTTGGATCACATATAGATTTAATAAAAGACCTAAACAATGGCATTTTAGATTTAGTAATCACACCTAGAAAACAGAATGAAAAAAAATCGTTAGTGGAGTATGTTCCGTTTTCAAAAGAAAGAATTGTTCTAATAGCTGGCAATAAAACCGATATAACCCAATTACAGGAACACCTAAAGTCTAATGATTTAAACAAGTTAGAAGACGAACTACTTAAAAACACTTGGTATAGTTCATCTAACGAAATGGAACATTTTAGACGGTTTTGGTTTGAGAATTTTAATAAGAAACCCGCTTTTAAACCCAACTACATTTTACCAAATATTACTTCTATTATAAGATGTTTACACCATGGTAACGGACTTGCATTAGTTCCAGATTTTTTATGCCAAGAACAAATTTTAAAAAACGAAATACATTTAGTTTGGGAAGGAAGAGTAAAAACGGAAAACACTTTATATTTTGCATCTAGAACAGATTTAAAATACAAAAAAGAATTAGATACAATTAGAAATATATTTAAATCAAAAATGAAATACACAGAGTAAAACACGTTAATTGTTCACAAAAGCACTTCTATATGAGTCATCTTATTTTTAACCCGATTTTACGATAGCTAAAGCCTGCATCAGAAGATTATTTCATACTGCTATTAAAAGCAGTTCCGAACACTTCCCTTTTGCTTCAATACGTTTATAAATATCTATGTAGGCCAATTGTATTTATAGGCCGTAAAATTCTGAAAAGAAATTCTAAATTTTAATCTATAATACCATTTTGTAATCCCTTAATAATTATTATAGCCAATAAATCACTCCTAGTTAAAATTCCCAACTGAAGTAAATAAAGGTTCGCAAATATTAGACTTAAGAGGTATAAATTATAAATCAACCATTCAAATTTGTTTTTTCATTTCGATTTATGAGGGAACTTTTCGTGATTAGGTAGGTGTTCCGGAAGAATAGAGTGCTCCAATATAGGATTCTCATATTTATAAATGCTCAACTTGCCCGATTGTTCATAATAAGCATGTTCGACTTCAGACAAATATTTAATTCCTGATTCTCTTAATAACATATACACTTCGAATTTATCGATTTGATCATCGGAAAAATTATCATAAAGTAACCTACCAGATTCTACCAGTTTTATAACTTTTGGATGTGTTTTTTTTCTGACCGATTCGGATTTTATAGACAAATACACATATACCTTTTGTAGCGCACCTATTAATGTTATAACTAAAATAGCAACAGTTAATGGAATAGAAGGATAAAACATGCTGTCTCCAACTGCACTCCCCATACCTACAACTATTAAAATATCGGCACTACCTAAACCTCCCACCACACGTTTACCAATCCAATTTATAATAAGCATTGTGTAGCTTAAAATGATGAGTACTCGTATAATAATTTCAACATAAATGAGTAGGTTATACTCCCCAAATAAGATTTTTAATATATCAAACGTATATTCATTTGGCTCAATCATAACATTATTTCGTATTAAATGATTGATTTTTAACCACCAATTATCTCACCTCCATTAATATGAATAAATTGTCCGGTAATATAGCTACTATCTTCGCTAGCAAGAAAAACGTAAGCCGGACCTACTTCACTTGGTTGTCCCGCTCTACCCAGTGGTGTATCTTGTCCAAAATCGGATACATCATCGAAACTTGCTGGAATTAGTGGCGTCCATATAGGACCAGGAGCAACACCATTAACTCTGATATTTTTAGCAGCCAACTGCGCCGATAATGACCTCGTAAAACTTACTATTGCTCCTTTAGTGCTTGCATAATCCACTAAATGCTCGCTACCTCTATATGCTGTAACCGAACTAGTATTTATAATAGTATCTCCTGGACTTAAGTAATCTAGAGCCGCTTTGGATAAATAAAAATAAGGAAAAATATTCGTCTCAAAAGTTTTATGTAATTGATTTTTATTTATATCCGATATAGAATCTTTTGGAAATTGCATCGCAGCATTATTTACCACAATGTTCAATTTACCATACGCATTAATACAGGCTTGAATACAATTTTTACAATTATCCTCGTGAGTTAAATCCGCTTTAATAAGCAAACACTTTCTACCCATTTTCTCAACTTCTGCTTGTATGGCTTCAGCGTCTTTAGTTTCTTCTAAATAAACCATAGCAATATTAGCTCCCTCTTTTGCAAAGTGCAATACGGCACTGGCACCTATCCCACTATCACCACCTGTAATTAGAGCGACCTTGTTTTCTAATTTTCCTGATCCTCTATAATTATCACGAATAAGTATCGGTTCCGGAGTCATTTTATGTGTTTTCCCTGGTTGCGGCTGTTCCTGTTCTGGAAATTCATTAATTTTCATAATATTATCAGTTTAGAATATTTCAAATTAAAAACTAAAACCAAAAAGAAATGAACTTAATTAAAATTAAAATTACCACAATAAATTTTCTATAATGATTAGAAAAACACGTTCAGTACGACATAATCTTTTACATTTCTAATGGGGATAGTAAAAGATATTTTATAAATCTCAAACCCTTATTTTAGAATTTGATAGTAGATTAAAATAGTAGAGCTACAACTTGATATCTCACTGTAAAACTTCGCAATACAGCTCTTTAAAACTTCTAATTCACCACAATCGAATCCTCCCTTCCTGTAAAGTCTACCCTCAAAGTTCTTTTTGATAAGCTGTAGTAACCTTACACAACCTTCTAAATAGCATAATTAATAGCTATTATTAAAATTTAATGGTAAATAATATGAAAGATATAAAATGAAGGTATTCTGTACGTATTCTGTACTAGTAAAAAAAAAGAAAGGCTTCACATTTCTGTGAAGCCTTGTAAATACTAGTAGCGAGAACGAGATTTGAACTCGTGACCTCTGGGTTATGAATCCAACGCTCTAACCAACTGAGCTACCTCGCCTTATTTTGAGGGTGCAAATATAACAACTATTTTGAAGTTCACAAGCTTTTATTGTAAAAAAATAAATTTTATTTAATTTGTATATAAAGTATATAATTAATGTATATATTGAGCCAATAATTTTTGAATGAACACATGGAAGATAAAATAAAATTTGAACTTGAATTCCCAATAAAAGCTTCACCAGCCCTTTTATATACATATATTTCTACGCCATCAGGATTATCTGAATGGTTTGCCGACAACGTAAACTCTAGAGGTGAACTTTTCAAATTTATTTGGGACGGAGCAGAAGAGCAAGCTAAAGTCTTAAGCAAAAAAAGTGGTGAACGCATCAAGTTTAGATGGTTACATGATGAAGATGATCCCTATTTCTTCGAGCTTCGTATTCAGGTAGACGAAATTACTAAAGATGTTTCTATTATTGTAGTCGATTTTGCCGAGGAAGATGAAATTGATGAAACTAAAATGCTGTGGGAAAATCAAATTTCAGATTTAAAACAGGTCTTAGGCTCAGCTTAATCGATATTTACATATTTTAAAGTATATTTGCCCGAAAACTATTCGGGCATTTTTTATGATTAATTTTAACGGTACAATTCAAGATAATAATTCAGTTTTAAACTCAAATAATAGAGGTTTTGCCTATGGTGATGCGCTTTTTGAAACCATAAAAACATCTTATGGTAAAATTTTATTTTGGGAAGATCACTATTTTAGATTAATGGCATCTATGCGCATCTTACGTATGGAAATTCCAATGCACTTTAATATGGAATTTCTTGAAGCCGAAATTAAAAATACGCTTGAAGTTAATGGATTAACCGATGCTTCTGCTCGTGTAAAACTAACTGTATTTAGAAACGAAGGCGGTTTGTATTTACCAGAAACAAACGATATTAGTTTTATTATTGATACCAAACCTTTAGATAACGATTTTTATTTAATCTCGGACGCATCTTACGAAGTCGATTTGTTTAAAGATTATTACATCTCCCCTAGCCTATTATCTACCTTAAAAACCAATAACAAGGCGTTAAATGTAGTTGGGAGCATCTATGCTAAAGAAAATAAATTGCAGAATTGTTTGACACTTAATACAAATAAAAATGTTGTAGAAGCGTTAAATGGAAATGTGTTTGTTGTTAAAGGAAACGTAATTAAAACAGCTCCTTTAAGCGATGGTTGTCTTAAAGGTATTATGAGAAAACAATTAATCGAAATTATTAATGCTATTCCTGAATATGAACTGATAGAAGAGTCTATTTCTGCTTTCGAACTTCAAAAATCAGATGAAATCTTCATTACTAATGCAATTACAGGAATTCAGCCAGTTTCAAAATACCGTAAAAAGACATTTACAAATACGATTTCAAAACTACTTATTCAGAAGTTAAATGTAAAAATGAGATTGAGTTAATTATAGCTCGGATTTTCTGGAGCATTAGACCAAATACTATATTCACCACCAAACTCTAACATTTTTTCTTTCCAAAAGAATTCGTAATCCTTTTCGATTATATTTTTTTGGTAAACATTTTCTGTGACCACCCAAGAATTAACATTTAATTCTTCGTCTAACTGATTGCTATCCCATCCGGAATATCCTAAAAAGAACCTGATGTCCTTTTCTTCGATACGTTTATTAGCAATAAGCTCGGCTACGACGTTAAAATCACCTCCCCAGTAAATACCTAGAGAAATCTCGATACTGTCTGGTATAAGATCAGGGACCTTGTGTATAAAGTACAGATTGTCTTGTTCTACCGGTCCGCCATTATATACTTTAAAATTGGCGTCAAGTTCTGGAATTAGGTCGTTAATTGTGTAATCTAAAGGCTTATTTAAAATAAAACCTATAGAACCATCATTGGTGTAATCTGCCAACAAAACAATAGATCGATTAAAGGATACGTCTCCTATAATTGACGGTTCTGCGATTAACAAATTACCTTTTTTTGGTTTAATTGTAATCATATTCATAGGAATTTATAACTAAATCTAATATTATTTTTGTTAAAATCCAATATTTGATGAAAATATAATAAAAAAGCCCTCTATAATTAGAGGGCCTTTTGTAATATGTATGAAGTAACTAATTAGTTTACAGCACCTGATAATTCAGATCCAGCTTTAAACTTTACAACATTTTTTGCTGCAATTTGAATAGTTTTTCCTGTTTGTGGGTTTCTTCCTTCTCGAGCTGCTCTTTCAGAAACTGAAAAAGAACCAAATCCTACTAAAGATACTCTTTTACCGTCTTTTAAAGCGCTTCCTATTTCTGTAAGTGCTCCTTCTAATGCTTTTTTAGCTGCTGCTTTTGAAATTCCAGCATGCTCTGCCATTGCATCGATTAAATCTGTTTTGTTCATAATTTTAATTTTAATTATTAATAAATCGTTGGTTAAACTTTTTAATACTATTACAAATTTATACG
This sequence comes from Formosa sp. F44, assembly GCF_056238645.1. The sequence goes on along the minus strand of NZ_JBWDLJ010000004.1, from coordinate 574,996 downwards.
GATTAGCTAACTACGCAAGTAATAGCAAGGGAAACTCGCCAATTTGTTAATAACTTAGGCCTTTTGTTAATAACCCTTGAAAATTTTACATTTATTTCACTAAATCGAGCTATAATAAGGGGTTACAGCATTTTTGCTCCCGTTTTAAATTCGAATCCGTTTAACAGATCTTTGGCCGACATATTTCGCTTTCCTGGAAGTTTCATATATTGGATATTTATAAATCCTTTCTCAACGGCAACTTTAATTTCTTTTTTAGTACTCTGAATTTCGCCAATCTCAAAATCGTGAGCTTCTAACTCCATAGTCGCTTGGTAAATTTTCACATCTACGGCCTCTCCGCCATGTTCTAAAATACACCATGCTGCTGGATACGGACTTAAGCCACGAATTTTATTATGAATCGCTTCTATAGATGCTGTCCAATCTATTTTACAGTTGTCTCTATTTAATTTGTAAGCCGTTTTTAAATCGGCATCCTCTATTTGTGGAGTTGTTTTAACCGCTTCTGCTTCAATTTGTCTAACCGTCTTTAAAACCAAGTCACTTCCCAAATGCATTAATCGATCATGAAGTTCTCCCGCTGTTTCGTTCTCACCAATAGCAATGGCTTCTTGCAGAATCATTTCACCAGTATCAATTTCTTCATCTATAAAGAAAGTAGAAACTCCCGTTTTTGTTTCTCCATTAATAATCGCCCAATTTATTGGAGCGGCTCCTCTATAATTAGGTAAGAGTGATGCATGCAAATTAAAAGTTCCCAATTCCGGCATCGCCCAAACTACCTTTGGTAACATTCTAAACGCAACAACTATGTTTAAATTGGCATTTAAAGCTCTTAATTCAGATAAAAAGCGGTCATCTTTAAGATTGGTAGGTTGTAATACTTTTAAGTCTTGAGACACGGCGTATTGCTTTACAGCACTCTCATTTAATTTTCGTCCGCGACCAGCCGGTTTATCTGGTGCAGTAATTACACCTACTATATTACAATTATTTTCGACCAATGTTTTTAATGTGGAAACAGCGAAATCTGGTGTTCCCATGAATACAATATTTAATGTTTTCATTTTTATTTATTTTGAAATAATATCAATCTAAAAAGGTATTTAGGTATGATATAATTTATAAGTATTCGTTTTTGTTATAGAAATAATATGATGCTCTAACAGTAATTTTAAAACACTTAACACATCTGCTTCCGTGCTATTTACTGCCGAAGCTAATGCTCTAGAGGATAAATCGCCATGTTCTAAATGTGTGATAATTTGCTTTCTTAATGCCGTAAAATCGGTTACTTTAGGTTTTTTAAGGGTTTTAACGGCACCTATACACACCGAACAAATGCCACAAGGCTTAGCGTCCTTTTCTCCAAAATAAGATAATAACTGAGTCGTTTTACAAACCGTATCATTATCTACATAATCTAATACACTTTTTACTTGCTTCTGCTTTAAATCGTTTTGTTGCTCTATTATATTAGCAATTCTATTAATGGTTTTATCGTCTTCACGTGGCACTATAAACGTGACCTGAGCATCTGTCTTAGTTTGGTGAAGTGTGATAATTTCATCTTTTTCTAATGTATTTAAAGCACGCATTAAAACAGATTCTGGGATGGAAGCTTTTTCGGAAACTAATACTGTATTTATCTTTGTTGCATGTTCAAAAATACCGCCATAGGTTCTTAATAACGATTTCACGATGAGCTGTAATTCTGAATGTGTATCTAAATAATGAAACAATGACGCATTAGAAATAACAAACTGAACCAAAGTCTTATTCTGAAATTGCTTCGTTAAAGTGATTATACTCGTCCGATCTAAAATCTGAAGCGCATTAAACGCCAAAACACCATTAAACTTATATGCTTTACAAAAGGCATTAAAATTAAAATCGTGAGTTGTTAAAGCTCCTTCTCCGTAAGAAATCTGACAATAATTAGAGAGTTTTCGGTACACTTGCTTTATAAAACTAATACTTGGCAAGACATCCAGAAACTGATTTTTGACTAATAAGTCGTCACTCTTATTCTTTAATATAACAGCGAAGGCTTTTTCGCCATCTCGACCTGCTCTCCCCGCTTCCTGAAAATAACTCTCTAAACTATCTGGCAAATTAAGATGAATCACCGTCTTTACATCGGGTTTATCTATTCCCATCCCAAATGCGTTAGTAGCCACCATAACTTGCATTTTGTTGGCCAACCAATCGTTTAACCGTTCGTCCTTTTCAAGATTACTTAAGCCACCATGAAACGAAGACGCTTTTATGCCTTTTTTTTCTAAAAAATTAGCAATTTCTACCGTCAGTTTCCGGCTTCGAACATATATAATAGAAGAGTTGGTATATTTTCTTAATATGGTTTCAATCCGATAGTATTTATCGTCTTCATGAAATACCATATACGCTAAATTTGGCCTAAAGAAAGATTGTTTAAATATTTTAGGCTGAATAAAATCAAGTTCATTAACAATATCGTCTACAACCAAAGGTGTTGCCGAAGCCGTTAAAGCCATACAATTCACCGTAGGATGCAATTCGCGTAGTGTACTAATGTTTTTGTATGCCGGTCTAAAATCGTTTCCCCATTGCGAAATACAGTGTGCTTCGTCTATAGCAATTAAATTCACATGCATTTGCCTGATGCGTTCTTGTACCAATTCCTGCTGTAAACGTTCTGGCGAAATATATAAGAATTTATACTTTCCGTAAATGCAATTATCCAACATGGTATCTAACTGACTGTATGAAAGTCCGCTAGTTAGTGCCATCGCTTTAATCCCTTTATCTTGTAATACTTGCACTTGGTTTTTCATAAGTGCTACAAGCGGAGAAATTACGATACAAATCCCTTCTTTAGCTAAAGCAGGAATTTGAAAACACATCGATTTCCCACCTCCGGTAGGCATTAAAACAAAAACATCTTCCCCATCAATCGCGGCTTGAATGGCTTCTTCTTGAAACGGACGAAATTCTGTAAAATTCCAATAGCGCTCTAGTATTTTTAAAGGATGTTTCATTAATTACATCGCTTTAATTTTATTTAAAATAAAAGCGGCTCTATTTTCAACCGTATCAAACGGCACATCAATTAAGGTGTAATTAAATCCTTCGTAGGTTTTTACTAAACATTCGTGAATTTGCAATGCTTGTTCGAAATTTTCATACCGTACGGCATCACTTTTATAAATTTCCTTCCACGGTTTTAAAATAAAAACATGATCATATTCTAAAGAATCACAAACCGTTTTAAACGTTTCAGGGTAAACATCGCCAATAAAATCCATGTATGCCAAAACGTCGTGCACGCCACGATCTATAAAAACACAAGATGTTGCGATTGTATTTGCTTCGTAAAACTGAGATTCTCTTCCTTTTAAAAGGCGTTCACTAAATAGTAAAGGTTCGGTTAAAAACATGTGTTCTATCCCGTTTTCTCTAGCCTCTAAGGTGACTTGCCTAGATATTTCTTCTAAACAAGAGTGCCCTTTTTTTTGCAATTCGTGAATGATAGATGATTTTCCTGTTCCAGGACCTCCTGTTATTACAATTTTCTTTGTCTTCAATTTGGCAAGGTTTTGGCTGTAAAATTCGTGATTTTAATCAACAATAAAAAATGCAAACGAAATACTATCTTTGCAACTCAAAATAATACCTATGAGCGATAAACAAACTCCAGAAGAATTTTATGATAAATTAAAAACACAATTATATGATACGACCGCATGGCCTGCCGAATATTTATATAAATTTATAGTAAAATCCGAACCAAAAAAAATAGCCGAAATAGAAGGCATATTTAACAATTTGGGGGCTGTAATAAAAACACAACCTTCTAAAAACGGAAAATATACAAGCGTATCTATAAGTGTTACATTAAAAGATCCAGAAACCGTTGTCGAAAAGTACAAAGAAGTTACAGAAAATGTTGAAGGCGTTATTAGTCTTTAATAATTTTTTGTATTTTGCGAGGGCATAATTACTTCGTGCACATTTTTAACACTACACTACATTTTGATAGATAACATAGAATACAATACAGAGCGTGAGCCTTTGATTATTCCAGAATACGGAAGACATCTTCAAAAAATGGTTAACCATGCTAAAACTATAGAAAATAGAGACGACAGGAACAAAGAAGCCAATGCTATTATTGCTGTTATGGGTAATTTACAACCCCATTTACGCGACGTCCCTGATTTTCAGCACAAACTTTGGGATCAGCTTTTTATAATTGCTAATTTTGAATTGGATGTAGATTCTCCTTACGGTAATCCAGATCGAGAAATCTTAGAACGTAAACCAGACTCTCTAGAATATCCTCAAAATTTTCCAAAATATCGTTTTTACGGAAACAATATAAAAACCATGATCGATGTGGCAAATACTTGGGAAGAAGGCGAACTTAAAGAAGCACTTATCTACTCGATTGCAAACCACATGAAAAAATGTTTTTTAAATTGGAACAAGGATACTGTAGATGATAATGTGATTTTTAATCATTTATATGAGTTGTCTGATGGAAAAATCAACTTAAAGAATACAGAGGAAGATCTTTCCGATTCGACAAGTTTGTTGCGGACTAAAAAGAAATATAATACGTCTACCAACACCAAAAAGACTTACAAGAAAAATACAAATTCAAACACAAACGCTAACCGTAACAGAAAACGCTACTAAATAGTTATGGCAACATTTATTATAGAAGGACAACACCAATTAAAAGGTAGCATCCAACCCCAAGGCGCGAAAAACGAAGCTTTACAAATTTTATGCGCAGTACTTTTAACTGCCGAAGAGATAACAATTAATAACATCCCAGATATTGTAGATGTTAATAAACTAATCGACCTTTTACGTAATCTAGGCGTAAAAATAAATAAAATAGGAAGTGGTTCTTACACGTTTAAAGCAGACGATGTAAATCTAAAATATTTAGAATCTGAAGCTTTTAAAGAAGACGGAAAAGGACTTCGTGGTTCGATCATGATTGTTGGTCCGCTACTAGCCCGTTTTGGAAAAGGCTATATCCCTAAACCAGGAGGAGATAAAATTGGTCGCCGTAGATTAGATACTCATTTTGAAGGGTTCATTAATTTAGGAGCCGATTTTAGATATAACAAAGAAGATCACTTTTACGGTGTTGAAGCTAAGAAATTAAAGGGAGCGTATATGCTTCTGGATGAAGCTTCGGTAACAGGTACAGCAAATATTGTAATGGCAGCCGTTTTAGCCGAAGGCAGAACCACCATTTATAATGCCGCTTGCGAACCTTATTTACAACAACTTTGTAAAATGTTAAACCGCATGGGCGCTAAAATTAGCGGTGTAGGTTCTAACATGTTAATTATTGATGGTGTAGATTCTTTAGGAGGTACAGAACACCGCATGTTACCCGACATGATTGAAATTGGTAGCTGGATTGGATTAGCAGCCATGACAAAAAGTGAATTGACTATTAAGAATGTGAGTTGGAACGACTTAGGACAAATTCCTAATGTGTTTAGAAAACTAGGAATTACCGTAGAACAACAAGGCGACGACATACATATTCCAGCACATACCGATGGATATGAAATTCAGAGTTTTATCGATGGTTCAATCCTTACCATTTCCGATGCACCATGGCCAGGGTTCACCCCTGACTTATTAAGTATCGTGTTAGTTGTAGCTACTCAAGCAAGAGGAAGCGTGCTTATACACCAGAAAATGTTTGAAAGCCGTTTATTCTTTGTAGATAAATTAATCGATATGGGCGCAAAAATTATTTTATGTGATCCGCATCGTGCTACCGTTATTGGTCACGATTTTAAATCGAGCTTAAAAGCAACGACTATGACTTCTCCAGATATTCGTGCAGGAGTTTCTCTTTTAATAGCAGCCTTATCGGCAAAAGGGAAATCTACCATACATAATATTGAACAAATAGACAGAGGTTACGAAAATATAGATGAACGTTTACGTGCTATTGGTGCGAAAATCACACGAATAGATTCGAATTAAATCGAAACATATACCATTTAAGAAAGAGGTTTAAAATTTAATTTTAAACCTCTTTTGTTTTGTAACATATTCACGCAACGATTAGAACATCATCTTTAATTTTCTCTAAACCATCTGCACTTTAGTATTGAATCTAGCATTTTATATTCTAATACACTCTCAATTTCACATCACTCTAACAGGTTAGATTTAAATATTTAACCATTCCTAGTTGCCCTTTAATCCATCTCGCACATCCAGGACCATCTATCTTAGCTATTATCAGTCCAATTAATTGCATTAAGAAAGAAAACAACAATCTATCTTTAAAATACAAATTAGCAAATCCTTAAATCGGCATTATACACCACATATAATTTAAGAGAAAATAAGTGTACTCAACTCCATGATTATAGCAGAATTACGGAAAACATATCATAGAATTTAACATTTATACACGCTGTCATATTCTGCGTTTTTTAACATTTTGGACGAAAAAACCCGCTTTTTATGTTAAAATTTAGCGATTTACCAAAGAATGTCAACTTTTATTTAAAACATGATTTTAATCATGTTTTATTATATGCATTAATCCGAAATTCGCATTATAATTAAATAACACACGTGTAAATATTTTAATTGAGAGAATTAGCCAAGCCTTAATAAATGGAATTTATTTAAAATTAACATTGTTTTATGTTAAAATAAATACACTTAAAATTCTCAAAACTGTTAAAAAAAAATCAGAAACTAAATTAACATTTATATGACAAAAGAGTAAATCAAACGACATATCGACATCAATTAATAATCAAATTTTTAAAACATGAAAACTGAAAATCATCCCTTAAAAATTTCTCAATCATTAATTATTCTAGTCACTTTATTGGGCTCGTTAACGGCGTTTTCACAAACGTTCACCTTAAATAACGACAACTCTAAATTAAGTGTATTTGGAACTTCAAGCCTACATGATTGGGAAGTAGTAGCAGAAAAACAAAGCGGTTCTATAACTGTAGAAAAAGCAAGCGAAACAGCTTCAATTAATGCTTTAAACTTTAAAGTAATTGCAGAAAGCTTAAAAAGCGGAAAGTCTGGAATGGACAAAAACGCATACAAAGCTTTAAATACTAAGAAGTTTGAGAGCATCGATTTTAAACTCACCAAAGTAAATTCTATTACACCAAAAGGTAATGGCGTTTATACTGTAAAATCGACTGGAGACTTAAGCATTGCAGGAACCACAAATGCTATACAATTAAACTTCACGTTAACGCTTACCGACAGCAATGCAAAATTAGCAGGATCTCACACTTTAAAAATGACACAATTTAAAATCGATCCTCCTACAGCAATGTTTGGTACTATAACAACTGGTGATGAATTAAAAATTGAATTCAACACCGTATTCCAATAAAATTTTAATCAAAAAATATAATTACAATGAAAAACTATATAAACTCATTAGTTATTGCCGTAATAGTAATCGCTACAAGTGCTAATGTATACGCACAAAACAACAGAAGCATCGACAATTATAGACAACCAGACCAGCGTGGTATTAATGTTTTCGAAGACCCTAAAGATACAATTTCTACTTTCGAAAATATTAAAGTAAAAATGGGAGGATCTTTTGCATTACAATTTCAAGGTTTAGATCATGAAAATTCTGGAGCTGTACCTTTAGCAGGAATTACACCTAACTTTAACTTACCTACTGCCAACTTAGATTTAGATGTGGCTCTAGCTCCAGGTGTAAGAATGCACTTAAGAACCTATTTATCTTCTCGTCACCACCACGAACCTTATGTAAAAGGAGGTTTCTTTCAAGTTGATGCACTAGATTTTATCCAAGAAGGCTTCTTAGACGACGTTATGAAATACACGACAATTAGAATTGGACAAATGGAAAACAACTATGGTGATGCGCACTTTAGAAGAACAGATAATGCACAAGCTATTTACAATCCATTTGTAGGTAACTTAATCATGGATTCTTTTACAACTGAAATTGGAGCAGAATTATACTACCAAAGAAATGGATTTATTGGTATGATAGGTGCTACAAATGGAAAATTAAACCAATCTGTTGTAGAAAATGAAAATGGAAAATCTGGAGGTGCATCTTTCTTAGCAAAATTAGGTTACGATAAACAATTAAATAGTGATTTAAGAGTCCGTTTAACAGCCTCTTTGTACAACTCAGGTTTTATACCAAACTTATACTTATATAACGCAGATAGAGCAGGATCTCGTTACTACAATGTTTTAGAAGCAGAAACTGCAACATCAGACAACTTTAGATCAGGTCGTTTTGCACCAAGTTTTAAAAACAGTATTACAGCAGTAATGATTAATCCGTTTGTAAAGTATAAAGGATTAGAATTCTTCGGAACGATTGAAATGAACTCAGGGAGCACAAATGCAACTGAAACATCTGTTGCTTTAGATGGAAAAACGCAACAATATGCAGGAGAATTAATCTACCGATTTGGTCAGAGTGAAAACTTCTACGTAGCTGGTCGTTATAACGTAGTGAACTCTGAGTACGACGGAACTGAAGATATGGATATCACTAGATTTCAAGCAAGTGCTGGTTGGTTTATGACTAAAAACGTCTTAGCTAAATTAGAGTATGTAAACCAATCTTACGATGGAGGAACAGGTCTGTACGACGATGCTCAATTTGACGGAATCATGTTCGAAGCTGTAATTAGTTTCTAATTTTAGAACCATATAAAGGATTTAAACCAGACTATTTAAAACCGTTTTAAGCGTGTCATTTATAAATTTCAAGTTTATAAATCTTACAAATGAGTATTAAAAAGTCACTATTACACTCAAACTAAAGTAAAAAATCCTTACCACAGTCGGTAGGGATTTTTTTTTCAAGTTATCATCTAAGCACCATAGCAAGTGTTTTGTAAACTCTAATCCGTATAAATTATACTTTACTAAATTTAAAGTTTCGAAACTAAGAGTATACTTAATAAGGAACCTGTTTTCCGGATTGTATAACACGAAATAACTATATTTTTAAGCTATTTTAAATCAGTAACGACTTAAAAGAAATTAATTTATGATACTAAAAAAGCTAGCCATTGTCTTATCTGTACTTCTAGCCGTATCGTTTTCAGGAAGTCCAGTAAAAACACAATCAGAGATTATAATTAAACCAAGTAGTAAGCTCACCATACAGGGTATCACTAATGTTGCTAACTTTACGTGTAAGTTTAATACAGTAACTCTTAAAGATCAAATAGCGATTTCTTACACCGCTAAATCATGTCATACCTCTTTTGAAAATGCCTTATTGGTTTTAGATAATAAAGAATTCGACTGTGGCAGAAAAATTATAAATAAAGATTTTAATGATCTTTTAAAATCCGATACCTATCCTCAAATTGCCATACGCTTAAAAAAAGTCGTACGCTCTAAAACAGACCCAAAAATTGTTACAGCACATGTAGATTTTATAATTGCGGGCGTTACAAAATCGTATCAAATACCGATACATATCTCCAGAGACCAAGCTTTAACGGTTAACGGCAAGATTAAATTAAACATTAGAGATTTTGGTTTAGAGAATCCAAAAAAAATGTTGGGTTTAATAAAAATTGAAGATGTTGTAACAGTACATTTTCATTTAGATATGGACATCATATAAGAATCACTGCAGAACAAACAGTTACCAGCTTTAAGTTGTAACCGCAACTCTTTTGCCGGAGAATTTCGTTAGTACATTTTATTTATCATCAAAATACAGCTCTAGATTACCTATCCTAATAAATACTAGGCATTTAATGTTATGTTTTACTTATCATTTCGACCATACATCCGTATTACAAATGAAAACACAAAAAAGTAAACGATGCCAGAACTTACAAAACCAACGCTTAAAAGTGTATTAGACGCAAAGAAAGATGATTTTGATGCACATGCTCCAGCGGATAAAAAACAAGATTATGCCGAAGGATTAGAAGCCGTAGAAAAAAGCGGTATTGTTGAAACTGCTAAACAGGTTGGTGATTTAGCTCCTAATTTTACGCTTAATAATGCCATTGGCAAAGCGGTGTCTTTAAGCGAATATTTAGAAAAAGGACCAGTAGTTTTAACTTGGTATCGCGGTGGTTGGTGTCCGTATTGCAATTTAACATTACAACGTTTACAGCAGGAATTAAATAATATTCAAGCGGAAGGTGCAAACCTCTTAGCATTATCTCCAGAATTGCCAGACAATTCTATGAATACTGCAGAGAAAAATGCCCTTAAATTTGAAGTTTTAAGCGATATAGGAAATAATGTAGGCAAAGCTTATGGCATTATCTTTAAACTCACTGATGCTGTTGCTGAACGCTATCAGGACGGGTTTAATTTACACGGATTTAACGGTGATACGAGTGACGAATTACCATTGGCGGCCACTTATATAATCAATCAGAATGGTGAGATTACTTATGCTTTTTTAGAGGTAGACTATCGTAAACGTGCAGAACCAGCAGACCTAATAAACGCTCTAAAAAACTTAAAAGAATAAAATCGATACTTTATAAAAAAAGTAAAGAGGTTGCCCTCCCAAACAACCTCTTTGTTAATCTAAGTAGTATGAACTACTTCAACTAATAGCTAATACAAAGATAAGTAGGTTAATTGTTTATATTTTACTGAAAACCGTAATTTTATAAAAAATATAACTACAATTTAGATTAACTAAAAAAGTCCCGATGTAAATCGGGACTTTTCATTATAATAAAAACCTAATTATTTAAGATGTTACGTCTTGCAATAAGGTATTAAAATCTACTTGACTCTGCGATCCATCTTTCATGTTTTTTAATGTAAAAACTTCAGACTTCACCTCTTCTTCTCCTACTAAAACCACAAAAGGTATGGTACGTTTATTAGCGTGATTCATCTGCTTCTTCATCTTAGCCGTATCAGGATATAATTCGGCATTCACTCCCGCTGCTCTTAATTTTTGTATCGCTTGTAAACTGTATAAGGCTTCACGATCTCCAAAATTTATAAAAAGTACTTTCACATTTTTGTTAACGGCCTCAGGGAATAATTGTAATTCTTCTAGCACCAAATAAATACGGTCTAATCCAAAACTAATCCCTACTCCACTTACATCTTTAAGACCAAAAATACCAGTTAAATCGTCGTAACGACCACCGCCACCAATAGATCCCATCTGTACAGATTTTGGTGCTGCTACTTCAAAAATAGCGCCTGTATAGTAATTTAATCCTCTGGCCAATGTAACGTCCAATTGTAATGTTGCCGTTTTTAATCCTAAAGCATCAATTCCTGTATTTATAAATTCTAGTTCTTCTACACCTTTTAAACCATCTTCCGATGTACTTAAAATTTGTTTTAAACTTTGTATTTGGGCTTCAAACGTTCCCGATAAAGTAAATAGCGGTTGTAATTTATCGATTCCACTTTGCGGAATGCCTTTTCCTAACATTTCCTCTTTAACCTTCTCTTCACCTATTTTATCTAATTTATCTAAAGCAACAGTAAAATCGATAAGTTTATCTTGTGCGCCAATAACTTCTGCAATTCCAGCTAAAATTTTACGATTATTAATTTTAATCGTGACACCTTCTAATTGTAACGCAGAAAAAACAGCATCGTACAATTGTACAAATTCCACTTCTTGCCACAGGGATTTTGAACCTACAACATCTGCATCGCACTGATTGAATTCTCTAAATCGTCCTTTTTGCGGACGATCTGCTCTCCACACCGGTTGCATCTGATAACGCTTAAATGGAAATTCAATTTCGTTTTGGTGTTGCACTACATATCTAGCAAAAGGTACTGTTAAATCGTATCTCAACGCTTTTTCAGAAATACTTGATGTAATTTTAGTAGAATTTTTTTCGGCATACAAGGCGTCATTTACCTTATTTAGGTAATCTCCAGAATTCAAAATTTTAAAAATTAAACGATCACCTTCATCTCCATATTTTCCCATTAAGGTTTCAGAATTCTCAAAACTCGGAGTTTCAATAGGTTGAAAACCGTAAGTTTCAAAAACATGCTGAATGGTTTTAAATATATATTGTCGTTTTGCAACTTGCTCCGGATTAAAATCTCGAGTTCCCTTTGGAATGCTTGGTTTTTGTGCCATTAGTATTTTAAATTTGAGCACAAATATCTAAATTTTTGATGTGACTTAATAAGATAATTCGATTTTATAGTAACTTTATTCCGTTTTAATAGTCTTACATTAAAAGACACAACCAATAACACCATTTTCATGTTTTCACTTGTTCGAGAAAATATTAGAATTGCTTTCGATTCTATAAAAGGTCAGCTACTGCGTACCATTTTAACTATACTTATTATTGCCATAGGGATTACGGCATTAGTAGGGATTTTAAGTGCGGTATCCGCTTTAGAAACCACCATTTCTAGCGACTTCTCTTCTATGGGAGCTAACACCTTTAATATTCAGCGCTACGAGTTTACAGCGCAACGCCAACAAGGTAAGCGTCAAAAAATAAATCCGATAATTAGTTATCAGAATATACGTGATTTCGAAAATCAGTACAACTTTCCATTTACTAAAACCTCTGTTTCCTTTACAGGGACTTCTATGGCCGAAGTAAAATATGAAAACGTAAAAACAGATCCAGAAGTTACCGTCATTGGGTCTAACGAAAATTTTATTCAGAATTCTGGTTTAAAAGTCGATCAAGGGCGAGAATTTAATGTGCTGGAAGTAGACAATAATTCTAATGTGTGTATTATTGGTAGTGATTTAGTGAAGGCGTTATTTAAGGATGAAGATCCAATAGGCCAAACAATTTCGATTAGAGGGTTTAAGTTTAAGGTTATCGGTGCTTTAGAATCTAAGGGATCTACATTTGGTAATAATCAGGATTTAAGAGTGATTATGCCTTTGCAAAAAGCACGTTCTATTTTTACCAACGCCAATATAAACTATGCACTAAGTGTTATGGTTGAAAAGAAAGAACTATTACAACAAGCCCAAGATGATGCCATAGTGTCTTTTAGAAATATTCGCGGATTAACTCCTGTCGAAGACAATAACTTTGGTCTAGAACGCAGTGACGATTTAATTAACCGTATTGGGGCGATTACAGGCATATTAGCTACAGCCGCTTGGATAATTAGTATCATTACCATTTTAGGATCTTCTATAGCCTTAATGAACATTATGTTAGTATCGGTAAGTGAACGTACAAGAGAAATTGGAGTACGTAAAGCTTTAGGGGCAAAACAGGGTACTATAGCCTTTCAATTTTTTATTGAAACCATAATAATCGGACAGCTTGGAGGCATACTTGGAATGATCCTCGGAATTTTACTCGGCTTCGGATTTGCATCTGTGGTCGATTTTCAATTCAGTATGCCTTGGTCTGCCATGATTTGGGCTAGTCTAATTACGTTTGTAGTCGCTATAATTTCTGGTTCTTATCCAGCCTCTAAAGCCGCAAAACTAGACCCTATAGAATCCTTACGTTATGAATAAAAACGTATTAATTTGCGTTTACTAAATTATTGAAAAAGGTATACAACTCTCCTTTTGTAATATTTGCTCCCTGTTGGATAAGCTTAAAAATATCAAGATTTTTATCTTCCGAATAGGTTTTATTCGCTTGTAAAAATTCTACATTATCATGCATTAAGTTGTCTCGTAACCAGGCGAAACCTTCTTTAGTGGCTAAATCTTTATCGTTGGTTAACTTTATAGCCACCAAATGCATATTCGTTTCTCCTAAAGCAAATAAATGCATGTGTTGCCCATTAATGTGCTCAAGATATTTTACTTTACTCAAAACACCTTCCCATACCAAATCACTAAACACATCTAATTCTTGTTCGGCAACTTCCGGTTTGGTTTCTTTAATGGTTTTCCATTCGCTTGCATCAATAGATTGCGTCGCTAAAAAATTAATAAATTCTTGATGTAATTCTTCAAACTGTTCTTTTGTTAGTCTAGCGTATTTCATTCTTTTTTATTTTAAGGCATTATAAACTGCGAAAGGTCTGTCTGTAGCAAAAATATCTACTCCCAATGCTTTCCAGGTCACATAACTTTTTTCTCCTTTTGTGGCAGCTTGTTGATCTAAGTTTCCTAATGTACCCAACATACATACTATATTTTCGGCATGTAACTTCTCAAAAAGAGAGGCATTAGATAATCGTGTTCCGGTAAAGGCAAGCATATTTTTAGTCGGAATTTTAGCCTCTAATAGGCGATTATATTCTTCTTCGTTTCTAGCAGACACCGATAATAATAAATCTGGAGCTAATTCATAAGCGGTAGTTGCCTGTTCTACATCGTAAGTTATAATTACACTTATATCTTCGGCATTTACTTCTCTTATGGCATCAATGACTATCTTTTGGCTTACGCTACGTTTTATATCTATAGTAAGTATAACATTGTTCGTTTTGGCCCATTTTAAAACATCTTTAAATAAAGGAATTTTAAAAGCGGTTTCATTACCGTAATCGTCTACTAAATTAAACGCAGTTAATTCGTTATACGATAAGTTTTTAACCAATCCAGTCCCTGTAGACGTTCTATCTATGGCATTGTCGTGCATTAAAACAAGTTTACCATCTTTAGTTTGAGCCACATCAATTTCGTATATCGCAAAAATACTGTCGTTTACATACTGTAAGGTTTCTAAGCAGTTTTCGGGATAGTGCTGTATATTTTTTCCGCCACGATGTACACTTACCTGTGGTAATTCTGTGTTTGTAGATTTAAAGGTTTCAATTAATTTAGAATCTTTACTAGCAACCTCGCTACAACTAATAAAACAAAATATTAAAGCGGTAAAAATAAAATATTTCATGTTTTTTTTGAATTAAAAAAACCGTCTAGAACAAGTCTAAACGGTTTCTAATATTATAAATACCTTTTTAATTAGTTAGCTTGAGCTACTACTTCAAAAGGGAAATCTACAGTTACTTCACGGTGTAAACGTATAACGGCTTCGTATTTACCTAAACGTTTAACACTTCCACCAATTACAGTGATGAATTTTTTGTCGATTGACTGACCTTCTTTAGCGATTGCTTCAGCAAGATCGATATTGTTTACAGATCCGAATAATTTATCTCCAGATCCTACTTTAGAAGGAATTTTAATGTCTAAAGCTTTTAAAGCTTCAGCAATTACATTTGCTTCATCAACAATTTTTTGCTCTTTAAAAGCTCTTTGCTTTAAGTTTTCAGCTAATACTTTCTTAGAAGAAGGTGTTGCTAAAATAGCACTTCCTTGAGGAATTAAAAAATTTCTACCATAACCGTTCTTAACTGTTACAACATCGTCTTTAAATCCTAAATTTTCAACGTCTTGTTTTAATATAAGTTCCATTGTTATCGGTATTTTATTTTAATAAATCAGCTACATAAGGCATTAAAGCTAAGTGACGTGCTCTTTTTACAGCTACAGACACTTTTCTTTGATACTTTAATGACGTTCCAGTTAAACGACGAGGTAAAATTTTACCTTGTTCGTTTACAAAACCTAATAACCAATCTGCGTCTTTATAATCCACATATTTGATTCCAGACTTCTTGAAACGACAATATTTCTTTTGCTTATTAGTTTCAATATTTAAAGGCGTTAAGTATCTAATCTCTCCGTCTTTTTTTCCTTTTGCTTGTTGTTCTATAGATGACATAATTACGCTTTTTGTTTAAGTTTAGCTCTTCTTCTCTCAGCCCAAGACACAGCGTGCTTGTCTAATTTTACAGTTAAGTAACGCATAAAACGCTCGTCACGTCTAAATTCCAACTCTAAAGGAGTAATTACTTCTCCAGCAACCTGGAATTCAAATAAATGGTAAAAACCACTTTTTTTGTTTTGAATTGGGTAAGCTAATTTTTTTAGTCCCCAATCTTCTTTTGATATCATCTTAGCACCGTTAGAAACAAGAAAGTCTTCGTATTTCTGTACTGTTTCCTTTATCTGTGTTTCAGATAAAACGGGATTTAAGATGAAAACAGCTTCATAATGATTCATATTCAAATCTATTTTTATTGTTAAAAATGGCTGCAAATATACGCCTAATTATTAAATATAACAAACGCATTAGGAAAAATAATTATATTTTATTACCTACGCCAACTTGCGTCAAAAATAAGGTAAAGCTTACACTTTATCGGATTTTCTTTGGTTTTTATCCGGTTAATTTGTACTATTGTCGTTATCTTAACTGAAACTTAAATTGTTATGACTTTAAACTGTGTGGTGGTAGATGATTCTGCAATTCAGCGATTATCTATTGTAAAGTTAATAGAAATACACCCTGCTCTTAACTTAATTGCGGAGTACAGTAGTGCTCTGGAAACCAAAAATGGTTTAAACTCTCACAAAGTAGATCTTATATTTTTAGATATTGAGATGCCGGTATTAAATGGCTTCGAACTTCTCGATGTGCTAAACAACAAACCTCAGATTATTTTTGTTACTGGTAAAACGGAATATGCCTTTAAAGCGTTTAATTACGATGCTACCGATTATTTAAAGAAACCTATAACTCGGGAACGTTTTATGGTAGCTGTCGAAAAAGCTTTAGAACAGCATAAATTAAAAATAGACTTTAAAGAAGAGGAAGGCGAACATATTTTTGTAAAAAGTAACCTTAAAAAACGTAAAGTATATATTAACGATATTAAATGGATTGAAGCGCTTGGAGATTACGTGAAACTAGTTACTACAGAAGGTAGTCTTGTAGTGTTATCTACCATGAAAGCATTTGAACAAGAACTTCCTGAAGGAAAATTTCTTAGAATTCATAAATCCTATATTGTTAACCTAGATAAAATTGACAGATTTAACAGCAAGAACGTTGAAGTTGGCGCTGTTGAAATTCCGTTGAGTCGAAATAAAAAATCACAACTTGTTGAAGCATTAAATAGTATTTAATACGCATCGACATTTAAGATTAATCTTACCGATCTAAAATCTTTTACATTCATAAAGCTACTGTTAATTTTAACAATGGCTTTTTTTGTACCTCCTAACGATTGTTTGGACGGAATCTTTATTAGAATATTTTTGTGAAATTGATTTCTAATTCGGGCCACTGGCGGATCTACGGGACCAAGCACATAATCTCCAAAAACTTGTCTAAAGGCTTTACCCAACCAAATTGAAGCCATATTTACACGATTAAAATCTTTATGCTTTAACGTCACTCGAATTAACCGATACACAGGCGGATATTTAAAATTATAACGATCGTCCATTTGCTCCTTATACATCGCCTGGTAATTATTAGTGGACACCTGTTGCAATATATTATGAAACGGGTTGTACGTCTGGATAAGGACCTTTCCCTGCTTCTCTGTTCGACCTGCGCGTCCCGACACTTGCGAAAGCAATTGATAACTGCGCTCGTGTGCTCTAAAATCAGGGAAATTCAATAGATTATCGGCATTCATAATTCCCACTAAAGCAACATTTCTAAAATCCAATCCTTTGGTAAGCATTTGTGTACCCACCAAAATATCCATTTCTTGTTGCTCGAAGGCAGTAATTATTTTTTCATAACCATATTTTCCACGTGTGGTATCTAAATCCATACGTCCGGTTTTATGCTTTGGAAACAACACCTTTACCTCCTCCTCTATCTGCTCGGTTCCAAACCCTTTAGTATCCAATGAAGTATCTCCACAAGCCTGACATTTTAAAGGCATTGCCATATTATAACCGCAGTAATGACAACGTAACTGATTGCGATAACTGTGATACGTTAAACTTACATCGCAATTTGGACATTCAGGCGCGTGCCCGCATGTTTTACATTCTACTATGGGTGAAAAACCACGCCGATTTTGAAACAAAATAATCTGATGACCTTCTTCTAAAGTTTCAGCCATAACCTGAATCATTCTATCACTAAAATGCCCAGTCATTAACTTTCGCTTTTGTTTATCTTTTACATCAATCAGCTCAATATCCGGCATCAACACATTATTGTACCGCTTAGTAATTTCTACCAAACCATACTTGCCTTGTTGCACATTAAAATAGCTTTCTAAACTTGGAGTAGCCGAGCCTAATAACGTTTTAGCGCCATGAATATGCGCCAAAACCACGGCAGTATCTCTTGCGTGATATCGTGGTGCAGGATCGAATTGCTTGAACGATTGCTCGTGCTCTTCGTCTACTATAATTAATCCTAAAGCGTTAAACGGCAAGAATATTGAAGATCGTGCACCTAAAACTACCTGAGCTTTGGATGAGTTATGCAACACATTATTCCAAACCTCAACGCGTTCATGAGCCGAATATTTAGAATGAAATACGGCAACCTGTTCTCCGAAATATATTTGTAATCGGTTTACCAATTGTGTAGTTAATGCGATTTCTGGCAGTAAATACAAAACTTGCTTGCCCGTTTTTAACACCTCCTCAATTAATTTTACATAGACTTCGGTTTTACCTGAAGATGTTACACCATGAAGCAATGTCACTTGATGCGTTTCAAAAGTCGTTTTAATCTGACTAAGCGCTTCGGTTTGCTCCGGATTTAATACTTTGGAGGCCTCTGATGCTTCGCCATTATACTCAATACGGTCGGTTTGAATAAAATACTCTTCTAAAACCGATTTATCGATTAAAGATTTTATAATACTTGCTGAAGCACCACTCGCTTCAACCAATTCTGAAACTTTTATTGCTTTTTTCGTTTTTGCAGATAACTGAAACAAACTCATTACCACATCCCGCTGTTTTGGCGCTCGGCTTAGTTCTTCCAATAATTTCTGTAAACCCTCCTGCGTTGTATGCTGATTTTGAAGCTTCACATACTTGACCAATTTGGGTTTATACTTTTCAAAAACCTCTTCCTCAACCACTATGGCTTCCTTTTCTAAAAGTCGCTTAATTATAGGAAAGACTTGTTTACGATCTACAATATCTACAATGTCTTGAATACGTAAAGACGACTGATGTTGCAAGGCTTCATAAATAAGAAACTCATCGTCTCTTAAATCTGTGTCGTTTATAACCTTGTCTTTATTCTTACTAATTAAGGTTTCACTTTCCAGAATAAATGCATTTGGCAACGATGCGCGCATCACGTCACCTACTGTACACAAATAATAATTTGCCATCCAATCCCACAATCTTAATTGCGTTTCGGTAACGATAGGATATTCATCTAAAATTTGCTGAATTTGTTTCGCTTCGTAAATTTCCGGTGGTGTATTATGTATCCTTTTTACAATAGCAGTATAGACCTTCGTTTTTCCAAAAGGGACCGCGACACGCATGCCTGGTTTTATAAAATCGGATTCGGCTTCTGTAATGACATACGTAAACAGATTCTCGACAGGAATAGGAAGAATAACATCTATAAAATGAAGCATAAATTAATTGTTTTTACGTAATTGACGTAAGGATATGTTTAATTCGTATCCTAACAAAATGATATTGGAATTTAACCACAAATAAAACATTAATATCAATAATGCCCCTATAGAGCCATAAAGCTCATTGTACTGCGAAAACTCTTCGATATACACACCAAACAAATACGATACACTCACAATTAGCATGGTTGTAAATAGTGCTCCAGCCGATAAAAAACGACTATGTTTTCCCTCGCGCGTTCCAAAATAATATAAAGTAGCAGTAGAGAGATAAATCATTACAATTCCAAAAACATATTTCGAGATATTCACCCAAATGATACTGCTATTACCTATTTCTACACCTTGTTGGGTTAAGGTTTCAAATAAGCTACCAAGGATATAAATTTCTACAAATCCAAAGCCCGCTACCGAAATTACGACTAAAAAGGCCAAGATTAAAGCGACGCCCAGGGCATAAAGGTATTGTCTTAATATACTTCTGGATAGTTCGAAATGATATGAACTTTCAAAGGCAGAAAACACGGCACTAACCCCATTTGCCATTAGAAAAATAGACAATAAAAATACGGTAGACAACAAGCCACCACGTTCTGTACTATCTATATTTTCGAAAATATTTTTAAAGAAAAACTCCGAAGTTGTTGGTGGCAAAAAAGATTCTAAAAAGTCTAAAAATTCTGCTTTAAAACCTGCTATTGGGATATGCGGGATAAGAATTAAAATGAATAACAAAAAAGGGAAAATAGCCATAAAAAAATTAAAAGCGATCGCACTTGCTCTTGAAGTTAACGCGCCTTTAATTATTCCTGTAATGTAAAGTTCTAATAAATCGTAAACAGATAATCCCTCTAAACCTGGTAGTTTTAAGGTTTTAAAAAACTTCACTAATAAATTTACAACTGGAATGTTCGCTAGCTTATCTTCAATAGGCTTTGTCATAATTAAACCGCTTTCAGGCTTAAGTCCATGTTATATACCGAATGTGTTAAGGCTCCAGACGAAATATAATTTACACCACATTCGGCATACTTACGCAATGTTTCTTCGTTTATTCCTCCTGAAGATTCCGTTAAACACGTATCTCCTATTAGTTTTACAGCTGTTCTGGTGTCTTCGTAATTAAAATTGTCGATTAATATTCGGTACACGCCTCCGTTTTGAAGTATTTCTTCAATTTCTTGAAGGTTTCGTGCTTCAACAATTATTTTTAAATCTTTATTATTTGTCTTTAAATACGTCTTGGTCTTTGTGATCGCTGCCGTAACACCACCCGCAAAATCGATATGATTATCTTTTAACATAATCATGTCGTACAACGCAAATCTATGATTTTCGCCTCCACCAATTTTCACGGCCCATTTTTCTAAAGCTCGAATTCCTGGAGTGGTTTTTCTAGTATCTAAAATTTTAGTTCCCGTACCTTCTAATAAATCTACATAAGATTTGGTCTTGGTTGCAATCGCACTCATACGTTGCATTGCATTTAAAACCAAACGCTCAGCTTTTAGAATAGATTGCGAAGCGCCTTCTACATAAAAAACGACATCCCCAAACTTTACTTGGCTACCATCTTCTATTAAGGTCTCAATTTTTAAATTCTTATCGACATATTCAAAAACCTTTTTAGCAAATGCCACACCAGCAATAACGCCATTATCTTTTACCAATAACTTAGCTTTTCCTTGTGCCGATTCGGGAATACACGCTAAAGAACTATGGTCGCCATCTCCAACATCTTCACGAACAGCATTTGCAATAATTCCTTCTATTTCTTTTTCAAATTGAGCTTGACTAATCATATAAATTCTTTGGTACAAAATTACTAATTGCGGATTTAAAACGGTTTAAAAACGCATTAAAAAATCTCTAAACTTCCTTTTCCTTCTCTAACAATTACAGGCTCAGCCTCTGAGAAATCGATTACTGTAGATGCTAGATTATCTCCGTAACCACCATCGATAACTAAATCGACTAAATTATCCCACTTTTCGTAAATTAATTCCGGATCTGTCGTATACTCAATCACCTCATCTTCGTCTCGAATAGAAGTCGATACAATTGGATTCCCAAGCGCTTTAACAATTTCTAAAGCGATTTTATTATTTGGCACACGAATACCTACCGTCTTCTTTTTCTTAAATGCAACAGGTAAGGTTTTAGCTCCTGGAAGGATAAAAGTATAAGGACCAGGCAGTGCTCGCTTTAAAATTTTAAATGTCGATGTATCAATTTGCTTCACATAATCGCTTAGATTGCTTAAATCGTAACAGATAAAAGAAAAATTAGCCTTATCTAGTTTCACACCTTTAATCCGTGCAATACGCTCTAGAGCCTTGGTATTAGTGATATCGCACCCCAAACCATAGACGGTATCTGTTGGATAAATAATTAATCCGCCACGTTTTAAAACATCAACAATCTTTTTAATTTCCTTTGGATTAGGATTTTCTTCGTAAATTTTTATAAACTCGGCCATAATAAGTATATTGTAGAATCGTTCTACAAAGTAATTAATAATTTATAATGAAACCAATAAAATCCATTATCATCCTTCTAATAATTGCAGTCACGAGTTTTTCCTGTACTTCAGACTCGACAAACGAGGTGATTGACTTTGTAGATTTGGAAGCTACTGTTAAAACGGACGTTTCTTATGGTAATGATGAATTTCAAACATACGACATCTATTTGCCTGCACATCGCGACTCTGATACCAAAACACTAATTTTAGTACATGGTGGCGGATGGACGTCTGGTGACAAAAAAGACATGAATACCTTTATAGAATTCATCCAAAAAGATTTACCAGATCTTGCTATTTTAAATATGAATTATCGCTTAGTAGACGAAACTACCGAAGCTTATCCCATGCAAATAAACGACATTACAGCTGTTGTAAATCATTTTAACGCAAACCTTGAGGAATACCAGATTTCTAAAGATTTTGGATTTGTAGGCGTTAGTGCTGGAGCACACTTAGCTATGTTGTGGAGTTATGCGTTTGACGATACCCAGCAAACCAAAATGGTTGGAAGTATTGTTGGGCCTACCAATTTCACCGATCCAGCATATTTAGAAAATGTAAACTTCACTACCGTAAATCTGCTTGAGCAATTATATGGTTTAGAGTTAACTACAGAGTTTTTAGAAAAAATAAGTCCTTATCATCAAATTACAGAGTTAGCACCTCCAACCATTTTATTTTATGGAGGAAAAGATCCTTTAATTCCGACGTCTCAAGGCGACCTACTACAAAGCAAACTTGAAGCACTAGGCATTATGCACGAGTATACCTTATATCCCGAAGCTGGACATGGTTGGGAAGGATTAGAGTTATTAGATACTTGGTCTAAATTAAAAGCGTTTATTGGAGCTAATTTGGAGTAACCATTTATTCATTCCATCGGGTTAAAATCTTGTGTATCTTTTACATCTATATCCTTTAATCCAAATAAAATGCACAAGCTTCATTAGATGGACCTTTACTCACATGAACAGAAATTTACATGTAAACAGGTCGTTAAAACTAAAAAAGTCCAGAATATTTAATTCTGAACTTTTTTATTATAAGCTTTATAATGGCAATATTTCTGTTACCCTATAACTTCTAATTTAGCAAAACGAAGTAACAATTTCTTGTTACCACCATTTTCAAATTTTATTTCTGCTTTTGTATCTGCTCCGGCGCCTTCAATTTTTAAAACTTCACCCTTACCAAATCGTAAATGCTTCACTATATTTCCAGCTACCAATTTGTTATCGAATAAATTCCCGGATTCAGCGCCAGCTGTAGAGCTCACTGACTTTAAATTTTTAGAGGTATTTACAGGAACTTTTGCTGGTCCTTGCATTTTAGTCGCACCTTTTTTCTGAATCGGTAATTGTTTAGCTGGTTTAAAACGGATGTTTCTATTTGGCACATCGTCTCCAAAAATGTTAGCATCTAACATCGGGTTCATCCTACGCTCTTCAATTGGCGTTAGTATATCTAAATACTCCTCATCTATTTCTTGTATAAATCGGCTAGGATCGGAATCTACTAATTTTCCCCAGCGGTATCTTGACACCGCATACGTTAAATAGGCTTGTTTTTCTGCTCGCGTTAAAGCCACATAAAACAAACGGCGCTCCTCCTCTAACTCGCTACGTGTATTCATACTCATTGCACTCGGGAATAAATCTTCCTCTAATCCCACAATAAACACATATGGAAACTCCAGACCTTTTGCCAAGTGAATGGTCATTAATGCCACACGATCGTCTTCTCCGGTATCATTATCTAAATCGGTTGCCAAGGCCACATCTTCTAAAAATTCGGTTAAAGATCCTGTAGTATCTGCCAACTCTTTTTGTTCTTCAACGAAATCTTTTATACCGTTTAAAAGTTCTTCAATATTTTCTACTTTAGCAACACCTTCTGGTGTAGTATCTTTATTAAATTCTTTTATTAATCCGGTAGTTTTGGCTACGTGATCTGCAAGCTCGAAGGCATTCACGCTCTCATTCATAGCTTGGAAGCTTTCTACCATAGTCACAAAATCCTGCAATTTATTCTTTGTTCCTGAATTGATTTTCACTTCGGTTTTATCGATGTGTTTCATCACTTCAAAAATAGAGCGCTTATAACCGTTAGCCGCTATTAGCAATTTATCGATCGTGGTCTGACCAATTCCACGTGGTGGGAAATTGATAACACGTTTTAAAGCTTCCTCGTCCGACGGATTTATAATTATACGTAAATACGACAGAACGTCTTTAATTTCTTTACGCTGATAGAATGACAAACCTCCATAAATACGATACGGAATATCTCGCTTACGCAAAGCGTCTTCCATAGAACGCGACTGGGCATTGGTACGGTATAAAATGGCAAAATCGGAATGATTAAGTTGCTCGTTCATTTTCGTTTCAAAAATGGTACTCGCTACATATCGTCCCTCTTCCCCATCGGTCATAGAACGATTTACCTTAATCTTATTTCCTTCATCATTGGCCGTCCAAACAACCTTATCTAATTTGGTTTCGTTTTTATCTATTATAGAATTGGCGGCATTCACAATGGTTTTAGTCGATCTGTAATTTTGTTCTAATCGAAACATTTTTACATCGTCGTAATCCTTTTGGAAATTCAGTATATTATTAATATTCGCACCACGGAAGGCGTAAATACTTTGCGCATCGTCCCCTACCACGCAAATGTTCTGGAACCGATCGGACAATGCTCTTACTATTAAATATTGTGAGTGGTTTGTATCTTGATACTCATCGACCAAAATATATCTAAATCGATCTTGATATTTGGCTAAAACTTCTGGGAAACGTGTTAGGAGCTCGTTGGTTTTTAATAACAAATCATCGAAATCCATAGCTCCAGATTTAAAACAGCGATCTACATATTCTTTATAAATATCTCCTAGACGCGGCCGTCTAGCCATAGTATCTGCTTCGATTAATTCTGGGTTCTGAAAGTAAGCGCGAACGGTAATTAAACTGTTTTTGTATGAAGATATTCTTGAAAATACCGATTTGTATTTATATAATTCTTTGTCTAACCCCATCTCTTTTATAATAGATGAAATTAAACGCTGAGAATCTTGTGCATCGTAAATGGTGAAGTTTGCAGGATACCCTAAACGATCGGCTTCAATTCTAAGAATTTTAGCAAATACCGAGTGAAAGGTTCCCATCCAAAGATTTTTCGCTTCACTTTGACCTACAATAGATGCAATACGCTCTTTCATTTCGCGCGCTGCTTTGTTAGTAAAGGTTAGCGATAAAATATTAAAAGGGTCGATTCCCTTATGCATTAAATAGGCAATTCTATAAGTAAGCACACGCGTTTTTCCTGAGCCGGCACCCGCTATAACAATCATAGGGCCGTTCATTTGAATGGTTGGTGCTAACTGTGCTTCATTTAACTGACTTAAATACTTCTCCAAAGTTTATACAATTTAGACTGCAAAATTAACCTTTGTTAACCGTTTAAGTAAATAGATTTATAAATAATTATAAACATTGCCCAATTTGCACAAGTAACTAAAATGCCAAATGCTTAAATAATGCCATCTCCCACAAAGACAAGTTTTAGGCCTTCCTTTACATTTAACCAGAAAAAATTGAACACCGACTTTGTTTTATCTCGTTCCACTTGTCCTGATTTTGTAATGAAACCATCTTCATTTTTATCGGAATCATTTCTAAGAAATAAATTGGCTACCGAAGACAGAAACTTGTTCTTCTTATGCTTTTTATTTAAAATATCGAGTTTCATGTTTTCGTACTTCACACTAAAATCTACGTGCGACCGATCTACATTCCCATTAATATTAGCATAAACTTTATCGAATTGCCCCTCTAACTTGACATTTAAATTATGTTCGGTGAATTTATTTAATTGAGAAACGGGCAACAACCCTATTTCTGTTTTAAAGTTAAATTCGTCTTTTTCATTATTCACATCAAACGTCCATACAGCATGTAAAGGCGCTGTGTCGAAAAAATTGGTATGAATATCTAACTCTGTTTTTGTAGGCGAAACATATGTATTGCTTACATTTTTAATAGTCGCATTAAAATTAGCGAAGGAAATACTTCCGGCATGAATACCTTCCTTCACTTTTTCCTGATATTCTATATAGCCGTCTTTTAATACTAATGTTGGTAAGGTGAGATTGATTTTTAAATCACGAAGCATTTTGCTGTATAATGGTTTTATAGAGTGATCGTCTGCAATCAGCTTATTTCTATAAATTTCCATATTAGGTTTCTGAATGGTAATCGTATCGGTTTTAAAGTAAAACTTATCGTTTTTAAAACCAAAATCGGGTTGCTCAATATATAAGGAGTCCATCTTAATATTAAAATGATCGCGTTCTTTTTTAATAACCTTATTAAGCTCTTGTTTAGAATACTTGGTTTTGAGTTTTAAATTCCTCACCACCCAATGGCTCTTTGTTAGTTCAAGCTCATGTAAACTCAGGGTTTCAAATTCTCCAACATCAAATCTCAATGAATCGGTTAACACATGATAATTAGAATAATTAAAAGGGATGCTTTCTTGAGCCGTAGTCGCATCAAAATGAATATCGTTAAAGGCTATATTCACATTATCAGATTTTAAAAATACTGAATCTTTAGACGCTTTAAACAACGTTACTGTAGCATGATTTAAATCGAAACGATCTATTTTAACAATCTTATTAAAATCTTGTAAACCGCCAGATTTTGAAGAGTCCTTTGAATTTGTAGTATCCTTGTTTTTCTGTTTTGATCTTACATAAGATATTTGCGCATTAAGCAGTATAATACTATCGAGATGAATGGTATTATTAATTACATACTCCCAATAGCTAACATCTTTTAATTTAAAATCTTCTAGCTTTAAATTTAAATCGACACCTTTATTAACGCCTTCTATTAACTCTAATTCCGGATTCTCGACAAATAACATGCCTTGAAAGACATTCACGTGCAAATCAGAATATTTAAAACTTACCGATTCTGGTAAGGTCTTTAACGTCTCTTTTAATTTATTTTCTACAAAAGTATTTGCAAAAAATAAGCACACCACGCATAATACACAAACAACTAATAATACGACAGTTAGGGGCTTCTTTATTTTATTTGTCATTGATAGTGATAGATTTATAAAGCTAATTTAATTAAACACTATAATGTTAAGGAAATCTTCCTTTATCTTTTTGCTTTATTTATAATATATTTAACCCGTTAACGAATAAAAAGAGATACAATATGGTTTTAAGTGATGTTAGTTGGTGGATGTGGGTTATCCTATTCTTACTTATAGTAGCAATTCGAGATATCTTTTTTCAGAAAAAGCATACCATAAGTCACAACTTTCCAATTGTAGGGCATCTCCGATTTCTTTTAGAAAGCATTGGTCCCGAAATGCGCCAATATTTTGTATCGAACAATCGTGAAGAATTACCTTTTAATAGAATTGAACGCGGTTGGATTTATGCTTCAGCAAAAAAAGAGAATAACTACGAAGGATTTGGTACAGATCGCGATATTTATGCCAACCAGCATATGTTTGTAAATAATGCCATGTTACCTTACAAACCAGAAGGAAACCACCCGAGCCTTAAAGACAAGTCGTTTTTACCTTGCGCTAAAGTCATGGGAGCCTATAACAACAGAAGACGACCTTTTAGACCCGCTTCTGTAATTAATGTTTCGGCAATGAGTTTTGGATCGTTATCTGCAAAAGCAATGGACTCGCTTAACAAAGGTGTAAAAATTGCCGGTGCTTACCATAATACTGGAGAAGGTGGTTTATCGCCTTACCACAGTAACGGAGGTGATATTATCTTTCAAGTAGGAACTGGATATTTTGGAATCCGTGATGAAGAAGGACGTTTTTCAATAGATAAACTCGTGAGCTTAGTAGAAGCAAATCCGTTTATTAAAGCAATAGAAATTAAATTATCTCAAGGTGCTAAACCTGGAAAAGGAGGTGTTTTACCTGCCGCAAAAATTACAGAAGAAATTTCTAAAATTAGACATGTCCCTCTTGGAAGAGATGTTATTTCGCCACCAAGTCATTCCGCTTTCAAAGATATTCCTGGGCTAATAGAATTTATTGAAAACATAGCACAGCTAACTGGTCTGCCTGTAGGTGTTAAAGCTGCTATAGGAAAAATAGAACAATGGGAAGAACTTGCCGATCTTATGATTGCTACAGGAAAAGGACCAGATTTTATTACCGTAGATGGTGGTGAAGGTGGAACCGGTGCGGCGCCACCAAGTTTTGCAGATCACGTCTCATTACCTTGGGTATACGGATTTAGTGAGTTATATAAAGTATTTTTAAAACGTAATATTACCGACCGTATTGTATTTATTGGGAGTGGTAGACTAGGCTTTCCTGCTAAAGCCGCTATGGCATTTGCAATGGGAGCAGATTGTATAAATGTGGCCAGAGAAGCGATGTTAAGTATAGGTTGTATACAAGCACAGGTTTGCCATACTAACCGTTGCCCTAGTGGTGTGGCTACGCAAAATAAGTGGCTACAAAACGGAATAGATCCTACCTTAAAATCCGAAAGATTATCTCAGTATTTTAAAACCTTTAGTAAAGAATTTATTGAGGTTACTCACGCCGCGGGTTACGAGCATCCTTGTCAGTTTACTATGCGAGATATTAATATTAACGTAGACGATAAAAACCTAACCTCTAAATTAGATAAAACCTACAAATACGAAAAATCTCCCGTTCCATTTACAAGCATGCAAGCTTTAAAAGATTGTCCGTATTTAGGAGGAAAAACACCTCAAGCCTAATTTTTATAACCAATATTACTTGTTTTGTCGACACAGAAAAAGCTAGTAAGTTTGCTCTAAATCCTGAATAAATGAATTCCGAATCTATATTAAGTCTGTTTTTTTATACTATTCCTACAGTTGTTACCGGTTTGATTGCCTATCATTTTTTTAAAGAACACACAAAAAATGAAGATGGTCGCAGACGTTTTTTACTAAAAAAAGAAATGCAAGTAAATTCCATGCCCATACGACTTCAAGCTTACGAACGCATGGCCTTGTTTCTTGAGCGCATTTCACCATCAAAACTATTGATTCGTGTGCAACCCACCTCGACCGATAAAGACGACTACGAAGTATTATTAATTAGCACGATCGAGCAAGAATTCGAGCATAACTTATCTCAACAAATTTACATCACCGACGATTGTTGGAGCGTAATTACTACGGCTAAAAACTCTACCATTCAGTTAATTAGAAAAGCGTCCATGCTAGAAAAAACGGACTCTGCAAACAAAATGCGCGAAGTGATTTTATCGGAAATGATGGAAAAACGCGCACCTAGCGACACGGCTTTATCCTATGTAAAAAAAGAAGTAAGTGATATGTGGTAATGTATAAACCACTATCAAAACACTTTAACAATATTTAAAATTGAACTATCACAATAAAACATTCAGACCTGTAAAAAATTCCGAAAACGGAGAAACTACTGCTGAAACTAGTTTTATATACAAACAAAATGGAAACATATTAACCTCGAACTACCAAGGTGGACACATAGTAAGCGGACATTTAATCGGGTTGATAGACGACTTTGGTAACATTGAAATGCGTTATCATCAGGTCAATACTAAAGGACAACTCATGACAGGAAACTGTACTTCTAAACCTGAAATCCTTCCCAACGGAAAAATCAGACTTCATGAAACCTGGCAGTGGACATCTGGAGATAAGTCTAAAGGGAAATCTATTTTGGAGGAGATTTAAGTTAATGGTTTACTAAACACCGCTCTTCCCCTTCACTTCGTCACCAGAAGTCGACCCGTTAAAATGTTTTTCTTCGGCGTATTCGTAGCCTTGTTTCCACCATTTTTCCATTAAGGGTTTGCTAAAAATTAAAGAGTTCTCGGTGAGTTTGGTAGGCGTGTAATACAAGTTAAGCTTTACCGTTTTCTGAATCGCGGCGAGTTTTCCTATCACAATATCATGCTGTTCTACTTGGTCTAATAAATGACCGAATAAATTCATCATTAATGAAAACGGATTTTTTCCTAAGACCTTATTTTTTTTCATCTGTTCCGATTCCAAAATAACCGCATCAATTTCTGTGGCCCCGCGTTTTATAGCTTCTTGAATAGGCACCACACACGAAAATCCGCCATCGGCATATTCGTAACCATTTACTGTCGCTAAAGACATAAACGGTATGTAATTACAAGAAATCCAAATCCATTCGCAAAATTCTTCATAGGAATAATCATGAATAGACTTGTACTCGACTTTACTTTTAGACAAATTGGTAACCGTTACAACCACATCTTCCTTAGTGCGTTTAATGAGATTGTATTCTTCTAAAGTGAAATTCTTTTTAATGTTTCGTCTTAAAGATTTGCTCTCTCCAAATGTCCGTTTCCGTTTAATAAACTGAAGTATGGAACTCAAATAATTAATAGTTACATACTCACGGCCTTCTTTTTTGCGTTGAATAAATGGACTCACGCTAAAAATATCATGTTGCGTGACATTGGTATACATTTTATGCAATTTTTTTAAATCGCCCGTAGCCAAATGCGGAATTAACATACTTCCTGTAGATGTCCCCAAAAACATATCGTATTCACGCTTGTTGCGTTCTATTAAATATTGGGCGACACCACCCGCGAAGGCACCTTTACTTCCGCCTCCCGAAATTACTAATGCTCTCATATGTTTTCTAATTGGCTAATTTCATCATTTTTATATTTGGCAAATTCAAACCCACTTTGCCACCACTTCATCATATTCTTTTTATTAAAAATTAAAGAGTTTGTGGTTAATATGGTTGGCGTGTAATAAAAGTTAATAATCGCATCGTTATTTGTGGCAACATATTTCCCGATTTTTATATTCTGACTCTCGATACGGTCCAGCATAAACGCAAACATATTGGTAAGTAACGAAAAAGCATTTAAGGATGGCATGCGGTTAAATTGAGTGACTTCGGTTTGTAAAATAATAGCATCTACTACTTTGGCACCGCGTTTTATAGCTTCTTCTATAGGCACCATAGACCCCAAACCGCCATCGGCATATTCGAAACTATTCTTTTGCACCAAACTCATAAACGGAGTGTAATTACACGAAATCCAAATCCACTCGCAAAACTCGTCGTATTCAAAATCTTTAAGCGATTTATATTCTGTTTGATTAATAGATAAGTTTGAAACCGTAACCACCACATCAGTCCCGCTTTGTTTTAGTTCTGAAAATTCGGCTGGGGTAAATACTTTTTTAATTAGTTTCTTAAGGTTTAAACTCTCTCCGAATGTTTTATTTCCGTTTAAAATATTGCGCAACACATTCACATGATTGATGCTAATGGTTTCGACACCTCTCTTTTTTTTGATTAAAAACGGACAGCTATTAAATATATCGTCTTGAGTTACACTTGTATAAATGCCTTTAATTTTCTCCACTTTTTTAAGCGCCAAATGAGAAGCTAATAGACTTCCCGTAGATGTCCCGATAATAAGGTCGTAATTATGTTTTTTATGCTCTATAAGATATTGAGCCACACCTCCTGCAAATGCACCTTTACTTCCTCCTCCCGAAATTACAAGCGCTCTCATGGTGTTGTAGATTGTGTTTCTAACCGACTTAAAATAGCTTTATACTTTGGCTGTGTTTCTAAAGCCGATAGCAATTGTTTTGCCATTTTACTTAGTCGCCAATTGTGATGTGTTGTTGCTTGCTTGATATTTGAAATTGAATATTCATTATACAACTGAAGCGCATCGACATAACTAAAAGCCAACTCACGGACTTCAAAATCGTATTCCGGCCCTGTATAACTGATTAATTCATTGATGTAAGACACATTCTTGTCGGCTTCAAACTCTGGAGTCGACAAAGCTAAAACCAACCACAATTGTCTGATATTTTTAGATTTAAAACCAACGCGCCCTTTTGTTTCTTCCAAATATGTAGCGCGTTTATCTGGAAAGTTAGACCACAAATTGTATAAGGCCATTTCCTGAGTCTGATACGATTTATCGTTTAACAAGGTTTCGTAAGCCGATTGCAATTCTGATGGAATCGTTCTCAAGGTTTGAGCAATGGTCTGACGCACTTCTACACCATTTTCAAGCAATACCGATTCCGTAATTAATTCCGGATGTTTTTTTATGATTTCTTGTTTTTCAAAATAAAACTTAGAAGCGTCCATTAAAAAATCGACGTCTTTATCGACCGAACATTCAATATGCTCCAAATGCTTGATGTAAAAACTCATATCGTCTTTAGCATTTTCAACAATAGACTCCTTTGGAAATTCTACAGTATTTAACCACAAATCGAAAAACGCATCTAAATTTTCACCGCTAGTCGCTTCTACCGCCTTAATAAAATCGTCTGTCTCGACATTTTTAAACTGATGTGCTTCCAAATATTGCCTAACAGCCATTTTAAAAGCCTTATCGCCCACTTTTACACGCAAAGCATGCAAGAGCCACGCTCCCTTTTTATAGAACGTTGTACTGCTCGATTTCGGATTTAACAAGGCTGTACTTTGTCCGCTTGCATCTTGAGCTTCTAATTCCTTTGCATATTCATACAAGCGCATTTTGTAATAATCATTTCCAAAAATATCGCGTTCCGCCAGTAACGCATAATAGGTCGCGAATCCTTCTTGCAACCAATGGTGCGTCCCCGAAGTTTCGGTAACCAAATCTCCAAACCATTGGTGTGCCAACTCATGAGCATTTACGTTGACATAATTTCTATCTACAAAACCAATGTCATCTACCACAAAGGCATCAGAAAAAATGGTTGCAGTGGTATTTTCCATCCCTGCATACAGAAAATCTGCCACCGGAATTTGCTTATAATTGTTCCAGGGATACGGCACACCAATTTCTGTTTCCAAAAAATTAAATAGCTGTGCACTGTATCTGTATGTTGGTTCTACTTTAGAAACATCTTTTGGATAATAATACAACTCTAAAGGGATTCCACTTTTAGATTGGAATGTTTTTTTATCGTATTTTCCAATGGCAATGGCAAACAAATAATTACTCATAGGCTTGGCCGAAACATACCGCCAAGATGTTAAATCATCTTCCAATTTCACTTTTTCTTTTAATTCACCATTTGCAATAACCTCATAGCCATCAAGAAAGTTCACGGTCAGGTCTAAGGTTGTTTTTTCATTCATATCGTCGAAACTCGGCAACCAATTACTCGTGTATTTCCCTTGGCCTTGCGTCCAAACTTGCTGTCGGCCGTCGTATTCCCATCCTACAAAATACATGGCTTTTTTGGGGGTTGCAGTATATTCTAACTTCAGCGTATTATTATCACTTCTTTCAAAATCAGACAGTATCCACAGTTTTTTACCATCGTTTGTAAAGGCTATGTCTTGTTTATTTAAGGTTACTTTTGAAATGTGCATCTGCTGAGCATCAATAAAAATAGAATCTGTAGCATGTAATACATCAAAAACATACGATACCTTACCTGAAATTTCTCTCTCCAAAGGCTGAATAGACACTTGTGCAGTAATCGACTTAAAATCAATCACATCAATTTGTTGACTCCACAACACACTACTGAATATCCCAATTAAAAGGTATAAAAAATGCTTCATATCTTAAATATAACAAAGGTTTTAGTAAAATTCGTAAAAATTAGGGTTTTATGTTTCAAGTATAAGATTTATCTTCGTTTTTATGAATTCCAAGCTTCAAACCCCAATTGACTACTTAAAAGGTGTCGGCCCAAATCGTGCCGATTTACTTAGAAAAGAACTTGGCATACATACGTATCAGGATTTAATTAATCTCTTTCCTAATCGTTATCTAGACCGAACTCAATATTACAAAATCGCTCAATTACAGCGTAACAATGCCGATGTACAAATTATTGGGCGCGTTACCGGACTTAAGGAAGTTTCGCAAGGCAAAGGAAAACGCTTAGTTGCTACCTTTCGAGACGACTCTGGAGCGATGGAACTCGTTTGGTTTCGTGGCGCAAAATGGCTCAAAGAAAGTATTAAATTAAATACCGATTATGTGGTATTTGGAAAAGCTAATGCTTTTGGCACCAACTTTAGCATGCCACATCCGGAAATGGAACTGTTAGAAGACCATGAGAAAAACCTGCGTTCGGCCATGCAACCTGTTTACCCATCGACCGAAAAATTATCGAACAAAGGAATTACCAATCGGGTGATGAGTAAAATCATGCAACAGTTATTTTTAGAAACTCATGGTAAATTTGAAGAAACGTTGTCTCGTGATTTATTAACCGAACTAAAATTAGTTTCAAAATCTGAAGCGCTTTTTAATGTCCATTTTCCGAAAAACCAAGAGCTCTTAGCCCGCTCACAATTCCGATTAAAATTTGAAGAATTATTCTACATTCAGTTGCAATTAATTCTGAAAAATCTAATTCATAAATCAAAAATAAAAGGCTTTCCTTTCGACCAAGTTGGCGAATATTTTAACACTTTCTTTAAACACCATTTACCATTCGATTTAACCAACGCACAGAAACGTGTGATTAAAGAAATTCGTGCCGATTTAGGTAGTAATGCGCAAATGAATCGGCTTTTACAAGGCGATGTGGGTTCGGGGAAGACCATAGTCGCACTCATGTCAATGTTAATCGCACTTGACAACGGTTTTCAAGCTTGCTTGATGGCGCCTACTGAAATTTTGTCAGTCCAACACTACAACGGATTACATTACCTATGTAAAGAATTAAATATCAGTATAAAACTACTCACGGGTTCAACTAAAACTTCAGATAGGCGGATTATTCACGAAGCCCTCGAAAATGGCGAATTAGACATCTTAATTGGTACGCATGCGCTACTAGAAGACAAGGTGAAATTTAAGAATTTAGGACTTGCTATTATAGACGAACAACACCGTTTTGGAGTTGCACAAAGAAGTAAATTGTGGAAAAAAGGCCCTCCTCAATCCTCCCAAAAGGAGGAGGCAAAAGCCATACACAAAAAGTATATGACGGCACGACCATCGGCCTACAATTTACTGAAGACTTTAAAGCTAGAAAACAAAAAAAACAGCACCCAAGCTGAGCAGATTTTATGGGAAAGTTTACGTGCCAAAAAACTCAATTCAAAATTCAGAAGACAACATATAGTCGATGAATTTATATGCGACTTTATTTGTCTTGAAAAGAACTTAATTATTGAAGTAGACGGAGGATATCACAACACGGCAGAACAAAAAGAAGCAGACAATCTACGTACCCAAATTTTAAATGATTTAGGGTATAAAGTGATTCGTTTTACGAACGAACAGGTTATTGGAGACATAGATAACGTATTAAATAAAATTGAAAACCTATTGAAAAGTCTCCCCTCTGGGGAGATTAGTGGGGCTATACCCCCTCACATTTTAGTGATGACGGCAACGCCAATTCCGAGGACTTTAGCCATGTCTGTTTATGGTGATTTAGACATCTCTATAATCGATGAGTTACCACCAGGAAGACAACCTATAAAAACGGTACATCGTTTCGATTCTAACCGATTAAAAGTATTGCGATTTATAAGAGACGAAATAGATAAAGGACGCCAAGTTTATATAGTTTATCCGCTGATTCAAGAAAGCGAAAACATGGATTATAAAGATTTGATGGATGGCTACGAAAGCATAGCTCGCGATTTCCCTAGTCCGAAATACCAAATCTCAATAGTACACGGAAAAATGAAACCCGCCGATAAAGAGTTTGAAATGCAACGGTTTATAAAAGGAGAAACCCAGATTATGGTTGCCACAACGGTTATTGAAGTAGGTGTAAACGTCCCAAATGCGTCGGTTATGATTATTGAAAGTGCCGAGCGTTTTGGATTATCGCAACTACACCAGTTGCGCGGTCGTGTAGGTCGTGGTGCAGAACAGAGTTTCTGTATTTTAATGACGAGTCATAAACTAAGTAACGATAGCAAGACCCGTTTAGAGACCATGGTAAGAACCAGTGACGGTTTCGAAATTGCCGAAGTCGACTTACGTTTACGAGGTCCTGGAGATATTATGGGCACACAACAAAGCGGTATTTTAAACCTTAAAATTGCCGATATCATTAAAGATAACGACATTTTAAAACTCGCTCGTTTTCACGCAAAAAACATTTTAAAAGACGACCCTAGACTTATTAAAGACCAGCATCGTCCTATACTTTTTACCTATCAGCAATTAGCGAAATATAAAAATATTTGGAATTATATTAGTTAAACTATTCATTTAGCAATTTATCTATAAATGATTTAAAGTCAGATTTATAATCATCATATAAATCTCCTGTAGCAGGTCCATTAAATCCCGTGTGTATTTTTCTAACCTTTCCTTTTTTATCGATGTAAATCGCAGTTGGATAAGACAACACATGATTTAACATAGGGAGTTTTTCTTGAGCAGATTCTTTATTTGTAGACCCATATTGCGCCAATAAAATAGGATACGTTATGCCTAACCTCGATTTTAAACGTTGGATGTTTTCAAAGGCTTTTTCTTTCGTTTTGGCATATTCAAATGCAAGCCCAATAAACGCAATATCATCAGAGTTATTAGCTTTTAAATACTCTACAAAATATTTACTTTCGTCTAAACAGTTAGGACACCACGTCCCCATTAACTGCACCACAACCACTTTATCTTTAAATTGCGCATCAGACAAAGACACCATATTTCCAGAAGCATCAGGGAAAGTAAATGCTAAAGCATCGTATCCTGGCTTTAAAAAGGTTAAAGAATCGGCGTCGGCTAATTCAAACATATCATTCCGTTTGGCCTTAAAGGACTCTTTAAAATGATTCCCTGAATAGAACGTTCCAGTCATTGTACTATCGTTCACATCCGCCGTAAACAAGAACGCATGAGCACCGTCGAAAGCAGATAGCTTCATGGTATTGCCTTCAACACTACCTTCTAAAAAACGATAATCTCCGGTAGTCGTTCTAAATGTTCCTGTAACGTTATCGCCATTCTGCTTAAAGATACCTTTGGCTTTATATTTATCTTCAGGACTATCTGGAGAAAAGGTTGTTTCCCAAATACCTTCGACGTTAACATCGGCTTTTTTACTGGTTTCAAATCTATGATATACGCCATATTCCGCTTTAAATGGCACAGCACGCTTTAATTCATCAATAATAAAGAATCCGTTTAACGATTTTCTAGCTGTGAGTTTCGCTTTTAAATATCCTTCAAACACAGGTAGTTTTATAATTACACTATCGTTTTTAAAAGAAATCTCGTCTACTTTAATTTCTTCTTCGGCATTAAACACGGTAAGCGTACTATCGTTAACCACCTCAAAATTAAAAGGTAAAACCTCAGAATCTTGAGCTTCAATTGTCGCCCTCCACATGCCTTTTTCAAGTTTTTCAGATTCAGGTTGTTTACAATTAAATAGACATATTGCAACACTTAGCAATAAAAAATAACGCATAGAATATAGTTTTAATTAGTATTCGAAGAAACATCAAATTCCTTACAATAAAAAAACATTTTACAATTTTATAGACGTTGAAGTATTACTATCTTTGCGCTTTTAAGAAAACACGCTTTACATGAAGATTTCATACAATTGGTTAAAACAATTTATTAAAACTGACTGGTCTGCAGAGCAAACCGGAGAACTTTTAACCGACCTTGGCCTAGAGGTTGAAGGCATAGACACGTTTCAATCTGTAAAAGGAGGCCTAGAAGGCATTGTTGTAGGTGAAGTATTAACTTGCATACAGCACCCGAATGCTGATAGATTAAAAATTACAACCGTAAATATTGGCGCAGAAGCTCCTGTACAAATTGTATGTGGTGCACCAAATGTAGATGCTGGACAAAAAGTTCCTGTTGCTACTATTGGCACGACTTTATATACTGAAACCGGTGAAGCTTGGACCATTAAAAAAGGTAAAATTAGAGGCGAAGAAAGTTTTGGAATGATTTGCGCCGAAGATGAACTTGGTCTTGGAAAGTCTCATGATGGTATTATGGTTTTAGATGCCGATTTAAAAGTAGGAACAGCTGTAGCCGATATATTTGATGTTGAAAATGATTTGGTTTTCGAAATTGGATTAACACCAAACCGTGCCGATGCCATGAGTCATTATGGTACAGCCCGTGATTTAAGAGCCGGTTTGTTACAAAAAGAAATTCACGCCGAGCTTATTACACCTTCTGTTAGCGCGTTTCATGTGAATAACAGAACATTTCGTGTAGATGTTGATGTACAAAATAAAGAATTAGCACCGCGTTACTGTGGCGTTAGTATTTCTGGAATTAAAATTGAAGAATCTCCAGAATGGTTAAAAAACCGACTTAAAGCGATTGGTTTAACACCTAAAAATAATGTTGTAGATGCTACAAACTATGTACTTCACGATTTAGGACAACCGCTTCACGCTTTCGATTTTAACAAAATTTCTGGTCAGAAAGTGATTGTAAAAACAGTTGAAGCTGGAACGAAATTTACTACTTTAGACGGTATAGAGCGTACCTTACACGAAGATGATTTAATGATTTGTGACGCCGAAAAACCAATGTGCATTGCTGGAGTTTTTGGTGGCGAACAATCTGGAGTTACAGAAAACACTACTAATATTTTCTTAGAAAGTGCTTATTTTAATCCGGTTAGTATTAGAAAAACCGCAAAACGTTACGGCTTAAACACAGATGCTTCTTTTAGATTTGAAAGAGGAATAGACCCTAATTTATGTGAATACGCTTTAAAACGCGCCGCCTTACTAATTGTTGAGCTTGCTGGTGGAGAAATTTCTAGTGAAATAGAAGATTCTTACAGCAATAAAATAGAAGATTTCCAGGTTCGTTTAAGCTTTGATAATGCAAAACGTCTTATTGGTGAGGAAATACCTAAAGATGTAATTAAGCGCATTCTTATGTCTTTAGACATTAAGATAAACAACGTTACAGAAACTGGTTTAGGCTTAACAGTTCCTGCTTACAGAAACGATGTACAACGTGAAGCCGATGTTATTGAAGAAATATTACGTGTTTACGGTTACAACAATGTAAAAACGACTGAGAAATTAAATGCATCTATTTCTAATTCGTCACGTTTTGAAGATCATAAAATTCAAAACACCATTGGAAATCAATTAGCTTCACAAGGGTTTTACGAGATTATGGCCAATTCTTTAACATCGCCAGATTATGTTAACTTGAGTGAACAATTAAAATCAGATTACAACATTAGCATGCTTAACCCATTAAGTAACGATTTATCTGTTTTAAGACAGTCGTTGTTGTTTTCAGGTTTAGAAGCTGTGTCTCACAACATAAACAGAAGACGTCCGAATTTAAAATTCTTTGAGTTTGGAAAAACCTATCACCAATACAATGAAAATCGCGAAGAGTTTAAACACTTGTCGTTATTTATTACAGGAAATAAATCTACCGAAACATGGAACTCGGCACCTTTAAAAGGAGACTTCTTTTATATGAAAGGTATTATTAATACCGTTTTAGAACGTTTAGGTTTAACTAGATTTAGAACCTCTCCTATTTCCAACGACATATTTAGCGAAGGCTTACAATTAGGTCTGGGTAAAACAAAATTAGTGGAGTTTGGCTTAGTTAAATCTAGCATTTTAAAGCATTTTGATATCTCTCAAGAAGTCTTATTCGCCGATTTTAATTGGGATGCTATTATCGATTTAGTAAAACACAATAAAACGAAATACTCCGAGATTGCTAAACACCCAGAAGTACGTCGTGATTTTGCTTTACTTCTAGACGATCAAGTAACTTTTGAAGAGATTTATACGATTGCAAAACAAACGGAAAAGCAACTTTTAAAAGAGGTAAACTTGTTTGATGTATACCAAGGTAAAAACTTACCTAACGGCAAAAAGAGCTACGCAGTGAGCTTTATTTTACAAGACGAACAAAAGACACTTACCGACAAGCAAATCGACAAGATTATGAATAAATTACAATCTAATTTTGAAAACAAATTAGGTGCGGAATTAAGATAATGGATTGACAATATATAAGTAAAAAGGCCTGCAAATTGCAGGCCTTTTTTTTGTGTCAAAAATTAAAAAATTAGATAACTTTTACATTAATCGCATTTAATCCTTTTTTTCCTTCTTTTAATTCAAATTCAACTGTATCTCCTTCTTCAATTCTGTCAATTAAGCCAGAAACGTGTACGAAATACTCATTGCTTGAACCTTCCTCTACTATAAATCCAAATCCTTTAGATTCATTGAAGAATTTTACTGTTCCGTTTTTCACTGTTTTAAAAAAATAATATTAATAATAGTAACAAATTTAAGATTATTAACTACTTAGCAAAATAAATACGCAATTATATTTTTAACTCAAATGCAACACAAAACATTGAAAATCTAACTTATAAACATAAAAAAACCCTATCAATAAATTGATAGGGTTTCAAGATCTTAAAAAGTATATATACTACTGAAAGTATTAGATTACTTTTACATTTACTGCGTTTAATCCTTTTTTACCTTCTTGTAAATCGAATTCTACTGCATCTCCTTCGCGAATTTCGTCAATTAATCCAGAGATGTGTACGAAATGTTCTTTGTTTGTGTCGTCTTCAATAATGAATCCAAATCCTTTTGAGTCGTTAAAGAATTTTACTGTTCCTTTGTTCATTGTAATAAATTAAATAATTATAATTACTACAAATGTAGTGTTATAAATTAGATAACCTGCTATAATTTTATTTTATTTTTAATAAATATTCAATTTTTCTTTTATCACCCTAATTTTAAAAGATCTTAAAAGATTATTGAAAAGTTCGTATCTTTAAGTATAACTAAATTTTTAAAACCATGGAAGATTCAAATTATATAAGAGTATTTACAGGAAGTTTTATTATCACCCAAAGAATTGTTCAAGAACTTGAAGCTGCTGGCATAAATGCTATTATTAAAGACGAGAGTGAATCTGGAAGATTAGCAGGTTTTGGAAGCTCTATTCAGGGACAACAAGATTTATACGTTAATAAGGACGAGCAACAAGCGGCTGCTAAAATTATTGAAGCCACTGCTTCGGAATTAGACGCATAAAAAAACCCTGACGAATCAGGGTTTTTAAAGCATATTTTATTTTATAACTTAGACAGCGTACATTTTGTTACGCTGTTCTTTTGTTTTAGAATCTGACATGTATTCATCGAATGTAGTATAACGATCAATAATTCCGCTAGGTGTTAATTCAATTACACGGTTAGCTACTGTCTGCGCAAACTCATGATCATGAGTAGAGAACAACACGGTTCCTTTAAAGTTCTTTAGCGAGTTGTTAAATGCTGTAATACTCTCTAAGTCTAAATGGTTAGTTGGTTCGTCTAACATTAATACGTTAGCTCTAACCATCATCATTCGGCTTAACATACAACGTACTTTTTCACCTCCAGATAATACATTAGATGTTTTTAAAGCTTCTTCCCCACTAAAAATCATCTTTCCTAAGAATCCACGAACAAATACTTCTTCGCGCTCCTCCTCTGTAGTTGCCCACTGACGTAACCAATCGACTAAAGTTAAGTTATTATCGAAAAAAGCACTGTTATCCAAAGGTAAATACGATTGAGAAGTAGTTACTCCCCAACTAAACGAACCTGAATCTGCTTGCTCCTTATTATTTAAAATTTGATAAAATGCGGTTGTTGCTCTAGAATCTTTAGAATATACCACCACTTTATCGCCTTTATTAAGGTTTAGGTTGATGTTTTTAAACAAGATTTCTCCATCTAGTGAAGCCGATAAATTTTCAACATTCAAAATCTGATCTCCAGCTTCTCTATCACGTTCAAAAATAATGGCTGGATAACGTCTACTTGTACGTCTAATATCCTCTATATTCAATTTATCAATCATTTTCTTTCTACTAGTTGCTTGCTTACTTTTTGCAACGTTAGCAGAGAATCGACGGATAAATTCTTCTAATTCTTTCTTCTTCTCTTCAGCTTTTTTGTTTTGCTGTGCATGTTGTCTAGCTGCTAATTGAGACGACTCGTACCAGAATGTATAGTTTCCTGAATAGTGATTAATTTTAGCAAAATCAATATCAGAGATATGTGTACACACGGCATCTAAAAAGTGTCTATCGTGAGATACCACAATTACACAGTTATCGAAATTCGCAATAAAATGCTCTAACCAACTAATTGTTTCGTAATCCAAGTCGTTGGTAGGCTCATCCATGATTAAGACATCTGGATTTCCAAAAAGCGCCTGTGCCAATAACACACGTACTTTTTGCTTTCCATCTAAATCTTTCATTAAGGTGTAATGATATTCTT
Source organism: Formosa sp. F44 (assembly GCF_056238645.1). The sequence goes on along the minus strand of NZ_JBWDLJ010000004.1, from coordinate 532,819 downwards.
CATTAATCCCTAAATTAGATAATAAAGCCGCGGCATCACTATCGGCATTCCAACCATTCATTTCTTCGAACTGCACTTGAAGTTCACCAATTTTTTCAGCATTCTCATCTGTGTAATCAGCATAAAGTGCATCTATTTCTGTTTTTATTTTAAACAGTGGCTTGTTCCCGATAATAACGGTCTCTAAAACCGTATGATCGTCGTACAAGTTGTGATTTTGCTCTAAAACCGACATACGCTTGCCAGGTTCTAAATGAACATGACCCGAAGTAGGCTCTTGCTTTCCTGCTATTATATTAAGAAAAGTTGATTTTCCAGCGCCATTAGCACCAATAATCCCGTAGCAATTACCTTGATTAAAAACTGTACTTACTTCATCGAAAAGCACACGCTTCCCAAATTGAACGGAAAGATTTGAAACTGATAACATATATAGTGTTTTAATTAGCCGCAAAAATAGAAAATTACATCCATTACACGAAAGAAATAATATCTTAAAAATATTTAACACCCCGTTAACAGACGAAGTTGACTGCTTCCCATATTTTTGTTTGTATCTATTTAATCAAGAGAGCTCTAATTTATGAAGCACCTTTACTTAATTCTTATACTTTCCGTTTGTTTCACATCTTGTAAAAAGGAAAATAAATATGGACACGATAATTGTGCTTTTCTGGGAGGAGAAATAATCAATCCTAGCAATAATTATGTTGTAATTTCTCAAGATAAGATTGTTTTAGATACCGTTCAGTTAGACCAAAACAATAGATTTTTATTTAAAATAAATCCTGTAAACGCTGGACTATACACCTTCTCTCATGGTGGCGAAATACAAATGGTTTTACTCGAACCTAACGATAGTATTATTTTTAGACTAAACAATTTAGATTTCGACGAATCTTTGGTGTTCACAGGGCGTGGTGCAAAAGAAAATAATTACCTGATTAATATGTTTTTACAAAATGAAAAGTCTAATCGGGCCATTTTAAAATTTAGTCAGACTACCCCAGAAAACTTCGCATTTAAAGTCGATTCTATTAAATCACTTTATCAGAAAAATTTAGACGAGTTCAAATCTAAATACAAAACATCGGATAAATTTAATCATATCGCACAAGCGAACATCGATTATAATTTTTATGCACAAAAGGAATTGTATCCTTTTACCTTTTACGGAAATAGTGAGTTGAAAAACATGAAATCTCTACCTCGTGATTTCTACGCCTACAGATCTAAAGTAGATTATAACGACGAGTCTTTAAAAGATTACTTTCCGTACTTCACTTTTTTAAGATACCATTTTAACAATATCGCTTTACAAAAACACTTCGAGGAGTCTAACGACAGTATCTTTAATAATAGAAATTTAGATTTTAACTTATCTAAACTTGAATTAATAGATAGTTTAGTCTCTAACGATTCAATTAAAAATTCACTGTTAAATTTTGCGGCATTGCGCTACATTAACTCGTCTGCAAAAATTAGTAATTACACACCGTATTTAGAATCTTATTTAGAAAAAAGCACGCTTGCCAAAAACAACGAGCAAATTTCCAATTTAATCGGATCTCTAGAAAAACTAAAACCTGGAAACGTATTACCAAATACTATAGTTACTAATAACTCAAATGAAGAACTTTATTTAAGTGATTTTGTTAAACGTCCTACTGTGATTTACTTTTGGTCTTTTACCCTAAAAAATCATTTTTTAGATAGCCATAGAATGACTCAAGAACTGGCTAAGAAGTATCCTGAAATAGACTTTATAGCCATGAATATTGACAAGAACAACGAGGAGTGGATAAACTATTTAGAGCAGTATAAATATCCGCTTAAAAACGAATATCACTTTAAAGATCCTAATTTCTCTAGGCAAATACTAGCTATTAATTCTATTAATAGAGTGATGCTAATTGATAAAAACCTGACTATTATTAACAGTCATACCAATATGTTCTCTAAAGATTTTGAAATGCAATTATTAGGGATGCTAAATCGTTAAGAATTCCTCTTAAATAAAAAATATAAGTCATAAAAAAATCCTCAACATATGTTGAGGATTTTTTTTTTATAAAGTCATTCGGAATTAATTTCCTTTTTTGTAGTCTTCTAAAAATTTAGCTAAACCACTATCTGTAAGCGGGTGTTTTAATAGACCTTCAATAGAACTTAATGGTCCCGTCATTACATCTGCTCCTAATTTAGCACAGTCAATAACGTGCATTGTATGACGTACAGAAGCGGCTAAGATTTGAGTATCGAAAGCATAGTTATCGTAAATGTGACGGATTTCTGCAATCAGGTTTAAACCATCTGTAGAGATATCGTCTAAACGTCCAATAAAAGGAGACACATACGTTGCACCTGCTTTTGCAGCCAATAACGCTTGTCCTGGAGAAAATACTAAGGTTACGTTTGTTCTAATTCCTTTTTCAGAAAAATATTTACACGCTTTAATACCGTCCTTAATCATTGGTAATTTTACAACAATTTGCTCATGTAATTCAGCTAAGGCTTCACCTTCTCTAACCATACCTTCAAAATCTGTTGCAATTACTTCTGCACTTACATCACCTTCAACAATGTTACAAATGTCTACGTAATGTTTTAAAATATTATCGTGACCAGTAATACCTTCTTTTGCCATTAACGACGGATTTGTAGTTACCCCGTCTAAAACACCTAATTCTTGTGCTTCTTTAATTTGAGCTAAATTTGCTGTATCAATAAAAAATTTCATTATTATATATTTATTTTATTTGTATTCTAACGATGTTGCTAATTTACAATATTAAGCGTGTTCTGACTGCTATTTCATCAAAATAACGGGCTTTATTTACTTAAACGTTTACTTTTTATAATTTGTAATGATTTAACAACATTTTTTCGTAAACCTTGTCTGGTAGTACACGTTTTAAAACAATAGAAAACTTTTGTAACAATTCTCCAACCTTATAATGGATTTTTGGGTTTTCGGTATTAATTATCTTATAAATAGCCTCTGCCATAATTATAGGATCTTTACCAGAATCGACATGAGAATCCATTAATTTCAAGGTATTCTCGTACTGCACTTTGTATGGTGAATTTTCGTGAATGGGAGCATGAAAACGTCCCGAAGCAATATTAGTCGTAAAGTCTCCTGGAGCAACATTAGTCATTTTAATATTAAACCCTTTTACCTCCATTCTAAGCGCCTCGGTAGCCAACTCTAAAGCGCCTTTACTCGCACTATAAATACCACGATATGGCAATCCCATATATCCAGCAATAGAGGTTACATTTATAATTAACCCGCTTTTTTGCTTTCGCATTTGTGGTAAAACGGCTTTAATAACTTCTAACGGACCAAAAAAGTTAGTATTGAAATGATTTTTCATCTCGTCTAATGGAATTTCTTCTATCGGCCCCGTAATACCAACACCCGCGTTATTAATTACTATATCGATACGCGGTTCTCGTTCTAATAGTGATTGCACACAACTAGAGATTGTAGAGACGTCTTTTACATCTAATTTTAGAATAGGAAACAGACTGGAAGTATAACGTTCTGGAGACCGACTGGTACCATAAACTTTAAATCCTTTATTGGATAAAAATTCTCCTATAGACTTTCCTATTCCTGAAGATCCACCTGTAATTAAAACAACTTTAGACATAAATTAATACTATGATTTAAGTCGGTAAAAGTACAATTTAAATAAGTGAAAAGTGAAGAGAAATTTAGGAAACTATAAGGCATAAAAAATGGCAAGCTACCTACATCACACTGCTACAACCATTTACCTTTGCTGCGTTCCCGCCCTGGAGGATTCAACAGGAGCTAGTTGTGTAGGACTTGCCGATGCAAATATACATCCTTTTTATTTTTACGCAATGATTTTTTTAACTGATTTTAAATAAATAAATTGCTTAAAATTAAAACTTACAAATGAAAGCAAGCAACATACTCATTGTCATATTTTTAACTGCTACATTATTTTCTTGCGGAAGTAGCTCGAATGACAAAAAAAGTGATTTCACATTACAAACTAATGCTCCTGGCAATGGAATTTCTCTACATGAGGACCTAAATCTTTCTGTAAAAAACCCAAAAAACATCAAAATCGATTCTATAGTTTACTTTATTAACGACCTTAGAATCTCTGAAAGCATAAATTTAAGTCAGCATAAATTAGGGAAACAAAATATAAAAGCGACCATTTATACGGCCGACGACGTTCAAACTGTAAATGCTCCTCTACTTATATTAAACGACAAATCGCCTAAAGTATACACTTTCGAGTTATTAAATACCTATCCTCACGATATTACTTCTTACACTCAAGGCCTAGAATTTTATAACGATACACTGTATGAAAGCACTGGACAGTATAAAGAATCTAAACTTAGAAAAATAGATTATAAGACAGGTGACATAATACATGGTATAAAGTTAGCCGACGAGTATTTTGGAGAAGGCTTAACCGTTTTAAACGAAAAACTATATCAGCTCACCTGGCAAAAAGGAACAGGCTTTGTTTACGATATACATACCTTAGAAAAAACATCGAGCTTTAAATACAATAACAGCAAAGAAGGTTGGGGAATTTGTAACGATGGTAAAGTGTTATATAAGAGTGATGGAACCGAGAAAATTTGGATTTTAGATCCAGAAACTTTAGAGGAAAAAAGCTATATTCAAGTATATACGAATAAAGGTAAAATTGGACGTGTAAATGAATTGGAATGGATTAATGGTAAAATCTATGCTAATATTTACCAAAAAGATGGTGTTGCAATTATTAATCCGAAAAACGGTGCTGTAGAAGGCGTTATCGATTTTACACCACTAAAAAAGAAAGTGACACAACACCAAGGTTTAGATGTTTTAAATGGTATGGCCTTTAATCCTGCAACAAAAACATTATTTGTAACAGGAAAACGCTGGGACAAACTATTTGAAGTTACTGTAAAACCTAAGCAATAATTCATGAAAGAATTTGAACATAAGGTCACCGTAACCGAAGACGATTTAGACGAATTAAACCATGTAAACAATGTACGTTATGTGCAATGGATTCAAGATGTGGCTAAAGGGCATTGGCAAAACACCGCAACTTCAGAAATGCAGGACTTATATATATGGGTGGTTATAGAACACCATATTTACTATAAAGGTGAAGCTTTACTAGGAGATGAATTGGTCTTAAAAACCTTCATTAAAAAAGCTACCGGTGTAAAATCTATTCGCGTTGTAGAACTCTATCATGCAAAAACAAAGAAACTCATGCTAACTGCCGATACGCATTGGTGCTTAATTCACACCCAAACAAAACGTCCTACGCGAATACCAGAAGATGTAAAGGCTATTTTTCAATAAAAATCTACTAAAGCGCTAAAGATTAAATCTTAATTTCGACCAAAAGTTATATTTTCACCTAATATCTCCTAAAAAGAGATTCTGTTTATATTATGAAACGTATTATCTATTTTATATCATGTTGTCTTTTTTTAATGCTTTGGAGTTCTTGCCGAAAAGATTTCGAATTTACACAAAGTAACGGCACCCTCACATTCTCTAGGGACACGGTGTATTTAGATACCGTTTTTACCAATATTGGCTCTAGCACTTATAACTTAAAAGTATATAATAATAGTAATGAAGACCTCGTAATTCCATCGCTTAAACTAGGTCGTGGGGAAAGTTCAAGCTATCGATTAAATGTAGATGGTATGTCTGGAAAAGTATTTCAAGATGTCGAAATTCTAGCAAAAGATAGTATGTATGTTTTTATTGAAACTACGATAGATTTTAACGATTTTACCAATCCTGATGCGACGTATTTATATACCGATGAAATTGAATTCACCTCGGGCACAAACTCACAAAAAGTAGAATTAGTGACTTTGGTGAAAGATGCTGTTTTTATTTATCCGAGTAAGAGCGATGAAGGCATAGTAGAAACACTTACTGTTGAAGTGGATGGCGAACAGATTTCATCTGAAATTCAAGGACGTTACTTAACTGAAGACGAATTACAGTTTACGAATGCTAAACCTTATGTGATTTACGGCTATGCGGCAATTCCAAATAATAAAACCCTAACCATCGATGCGGGCGCTCGCATTCATTTTCATAGTGATTCCGGACTATTTGTGGGAGAAAATGCCTCTTTACAGGTTAACGGAAGCTATAGCAACGACCAAGAAACCCTAGATAACGAAGTGATTTTTGAAGGCGATCGTTTAGAACCTAGCTTTTCGGATATCCCTGGACAATGGGGAACAATTTGGCTGTATGAAGGAAGCCGTAATAACAGTATAAATTATGCAACCATAAAAAATGCCACCGTTGCGATATTAAGCGAAGGCAATCCGAACGATAATAAATTGACACTTACAAATACACAAATTTACAACAGTAGTAATTTTGGAGTGTTAGGAAGAAACACATCTATTACGGCTCAGAATTTAGTGATAAATAACAGCGGCCAGTCCTCTTTTGCAGCCACTTTGGGCGGACGATATAATATTACACATGCAACACTTGCTAATTACTGGAGTAATAGTTTTAGACAATTTCCTGCTTTATTAATTAACAATTATGTTTTAGACGAAGAAAATACGGCCTATTTAGCCGACTTGTCTGAAGCTAACTTTAATAATTGTATTATTTATGGAAATGATAACCCTGAGTTTGTTCTTGATGAAATTGAAGACGAGCAGGTTGCTTTCAATTTTAAATTCACGAATTGTTTAGTTCGTTTCCAAAATTCATCTAGCACCGATTATTCAGGTCCGAATTACGACTTTAACGACACGACGCATTACGAAAACATGTTATTTAACGAAGATCCTGACTTTAATAATCCGAGTGAAAATCTATTAACTATAGGCGAAGATTCTAAAGCGATAGATCAAGGGAATTCTATTTTCGCAAATCAGGTACCTTTAGATGTATTAAACACCAACAGAACAGTTGCTCCAGATTTAGGAGCGTATCAGCATACTATCTTTGAGGAAGATTAATCCGTAACTAATTTTCACCAAGCAAATCGCAATACCAAAATCCAGCAGGTTTACTTTTTTTATTCGGAGCTGGATACTCTCGGTAGGTCTTCTCCCCTATTCGGAAAGGAATTGGCGATTTAAATAGTGGTCCATCAAAGCAAAAGGTATGAAATTCACCGTTTTCACCACACGGATCAACGTCTGCTGGCAGATTATTAATAACCGCTTCTGTTAGCACCGTACCCACAAAATCTTCCGAAAAATATTTAGCATCGGCACAAACCACAATGGCTTTAAATCCTAATTCTAAAAACTGCGTGATTAACTTTTTAGTATTTCGTTTCCATAACGGGAACACACCTTGTATTCCAACTTCCAACAGTTGCATTTCTCTATAGAACTTTAAGTCTTCCAGAAAAATATCACCAAAGGCCGCATGCGTATAATCTGCAATTTTTAACTGATGTACTGCCGTCTTCATTATGGTATTATAATCTTCCATATTGGGTGACTCGGGCAATTCTATAAAATCTAAAGAAATCCCTATGGCATCTGCTTGGGCTTGTAATAACTCTACACGTAATCCATGCATAGAAACACGCTTAAAATGTGAGTTTACGGTAGTCACTAACTTGTCTACCACATAGGATTCGTCCTGTAGCAATTCATATAAAGCTAAAGCAGAATCTTTTCCGGTGCTCCAATTAAAATAGATTTTATTCATACTTACACCTTTAATCTACGTACATCGCATTTGGCAAAGGTTGCAACATTTTACTGTGGCTTATTTCCTTTGGTATACTCACATCTGTAGAATATTGTCTTCTAGATGTTCCCGTAATATCGGCTAAAGCCGCCGCTAGTAACGGTTCATTAACATCACCCAAAACACCTAAATTTCCATAATTTTCACTTAATGTAATATCCGGTGTTAACCCATTAAAATAATCTGTATTCCCCAAGGCATTAAGCGATTTAAAGATTAAAGGTTGCATGGCATATGTATGCTTAGTGTTTACTTCGGCCTTACTAAATGTTGGCGAATCGTAAACCGTTCGGGACGCCTGATACTTACCAGTTGTAATGCCTCCAATTTGAACCACATCTATATATGGCGTTAATCCGTTAATAATAAGCTCGCTTGCAGAAGCCGTACTTCTGGTGGTAAGCACATAAACCTTACTTAGATTTAAATGATTAATAGTTTCACTAAAAGAAACCGAACCTGAAGTACTACGCTTTTCCATGGTATCGACAAACGGATTTAATATGGCTTCGGGACTATTCGTTTCAAAATAAGTTTGCCAGTCACTATTCCACTCTTCTTTCACAAAAACATCGCCCGTAAACTGTCCCGTAATCATAGAAGCCAACCAAGTTGCGGTACTTACAGAACCACCCGGGTTATATCTTAAATCCAGAACTAAATCGGATATACCTTCACTCTTAAACGTACCAAAAGCACTATTTAGTTGGGAGTCGAAAGCATCTGTACCTGTAAAAGCATTATACATTAAATAGCCTACTTTTTTTCCGTTAACATTTAAAACCTCTTGTTTGTAAATCGGATTTTCTGTGTGTGAAGATTTCACTAAATCCACTTCTTCAGGGATGCTTTCAAAACTATCATCGTCGCTATCTACTGTACCATTATCATTATATGTCGCCATACCTATAGTATACGACGTGCCTTTTACTAGATCTATATTTGTATCTGTTGAAGAGTTGTAATATAACTCGACACCATTTACACGATTAAAAATATCGCCTCGTTTTATGCCTTTCTGTTCGGCATCTGTATTTGGCATGACGTAACGCACATAACCAAAAACTTTATTTCCCGTATTTTGTAAAAGCACCAGACCGTATTCCATACCGTGTGTAACAGATTCCCCGCTAAACTGTTGCTCTAGCGCTATATAGTCGTCTGTTATCCAACTAAATCGGTCTTCGGTACTCGTATTGTACAATAAACTATTAAACAAACCTTCTGGTGTAGAAAAACCGTTTAAGTAATTTTGATATTCGGTGTTTGATGTAAATCGAGCATCCGACAAATCCGGAACATTGTCTTTATATAAGTAAAAAGCATTCATGCCTTTCCATACAAAATCGTTTATTTCTGAAGTAGTCACTAGGAAATCATCTTCGTCTTTAGCGCAATTAGTTAAACACAATACAAGCGCACAAAGGAAAAAGGGAATCTTTAAATGTTGCATATTAAATCTGAGTATAAAGTATAAATTTACTTTATTTAACAGCAGTTATAAAATTTTTTGTAACAAATTATATAATCGTTCGTCGTAATATTAAACCACCAATAATACACCAACAACCGAATTAAAAAAATGACCCAGTCTGAATTTTTAAATACTGTATTACCCTTTAAAGATAAAGTATATCGTTTAGCAAAACGTTTATTGATATCTAGCGAAGAAGCGGAAGATGCGACGCAAGAAGTTTTGATTAAACTGTGGTCCAATAAAAATAAAATGGAAGCTTATAAAAATATAGAAGCATTTTCCATGACAATGACAAAAAATTTATGTTTTGACAAATTAAAATCTAAGCAAGCACAGAATTTAAAAATAGTACACAGTAATTATGAAGACCATAATACAAGTCTTCATAAACAAGTTGAAACGACAGATAGCCTGGATTGGGTTGGAAAAATCATTGCAACTTTACCAGAACAGCAACGCATGGTTATACAGTTAAGAGACATAGAACAGTATGATTTAGATGAAATTTCAGAAATGCTAGACATGAAAAATACAGCTGTGAGAGTTGCATTATCTAGAGCACGAAAAACAATAAGAGAACAGTTAACTAATACGCATAATTATGGTATTAAATAAAATAGAACATTTACTTGAAAAGTACGAAAACGGAGAGACAACTTTGCAAGAAGAGCAACAGTTACAAGCCTACTTTTCTCAAGATAAAATAGAACCGCACCTAGAAGTTTACAGACCTTTATTTGCCTATTTTAAAGCCAATCAAAATGAAACATTTAATAAAGATATTGCACTAAAAACAAACAAAAAACCAATTTATGCTTGGTTAAGCGTCGCCGCAATTGCTGTTTTAATGTTAGGGTTTTATTTTAAGTCCACTCAGAACATATCACAAACACATGACGATTTAGGTACAATTCAAGATCCGCAATTGGCTTACGAAGAAGTTGTGAGGTCTTTAGAATTAATTTCTAAATCTTTAAACAAAGGCGCTTCTACTATGGGCTATTTAGAATCTTACAATAAAGGGATGGCAACAGTAGGATATATTAACGAATTAGAACACTCTTCAAACATCATTTTTACAACTAAAAAATAAAGAATTATGAAAACTATATTAAATACAAATTCCAAATCGATGACTAAAAAATTAATCTTATTTGCGCTTGCCTTAGTATTATTACCAGCAAGCATGATGGCACAATCCATTTTTGATAAATACAGCGAAAATCCAAATGTAACGTACGTAAATATTAAACCAAAAATGTTTCAGATGTTAGCAAAACTGGACATTAGTACAGACGATGCCGAGTCTCAAGCTTATCTAGACATGGTAAATAGTATTACGAGTTTTAAAACAATTATTACAGACGACAAAGCTATTGCTACCGATATTTCTACTTGGATGACATCTAAAAAAGGAGGTTTAGACGAATTAATGGAAGTAAAAGACGACGGAAAAGAAGTGAAATTTTACGTAAAAGAAGGTAAAGATGCAGATCACGTAAAAGAACTACTAATTTTTGTAAATGGTATTGGAGATTTAACCAAAGATGCCAATATAGAAATTAATGGAAAAAACAGAAAGATTGAAACTGTAGTTGCTCTTTTAACAGGAGATATCGATTTAAATCAGATCTCTAAACTAACCAGTAAAATGAATATACCTGGAGGAGAACACTTAAAGAACAACAAATAAATCCACACTTAAAACGCGTTCTAATTTAAAGTATTAGAACGCTGTTTTTAAATACCTAAATGTTATGAAATCTTATAAATTAACTTTCGCCATATTCTTTTGTTTCGGATTATTACTTACAAGTTGTAAATCTGAACCTACGTTACAAACCTATATTGTAGATCATCAAGAAGCACAAAATTTCACTACGGTAGATTTACCGCTTACTGTATTAAACCTAGACGAATCGAAGCTAGATGATGCTCAATTGGCGACCTATAAATCTATTAAACGCCTAAACTTCTTAGGATATAAAAAAGACACAACACAACCCGATGCCTTTATTACTGAAAAGGAAAAAGTAGAACTTATTTTAAATAATGAAACCTACAACGAACTTATGGTTATAAACAACCATGGTGGTAAATTTACTCTTAAGTATGTTGGTGACGATGAAGAATCTATAGATGAATTAATTGTTTATGGAAACGTAAAAGATACTGGATTTGGTGTTTTAAGAGTGCTTGGAGATAATATGAAACCTTCTCAAATTATGTCGTTAGCCAAAGTATTGGAAAAAGGAGACATTGATATGACTAAAATGAAGGGTGCTATAGACTTCTTTAATAACTAAAAACATATTTACTTATCCCAAATATAAACGGTCTAAATGATTATCATCATTTAGACCGTTTTCGTATTGTAACCTAGCTAAGTCTTTTGCTTTTTAAATCTTTTACAAACTCAGATATCCCGAAACATTAAAAAGTTAACCTGCATTCTTCACTATTAATGATAGCTATGGAGCAAAGATCTTTTTTAAAAGGTATTATTACAACAAAAAAAGGCTACCCGTTTGGATAGCCTTTTTAAAATATTATAAACTAAAATTTATTTAGTTACTTCTGTTTTAGTTAAAGCAGAACTCATTTCCATAGAAATAGAAGAACGTTCAAACTTAATTTTTCCAGCAAGGGTTTCAATAACGCATGTATTATCTTTATCGTTTAAATCTACTACTTTCCCGTGCATACCGCTTTTAGTAATTACACGATCTCCACGTTTTAATTCGCTAGCGAATTTTTTTTCTTTTTTCTGACGTTTCATTTGTGGTGCAATCATAAAGAAATACACAACCACAAACATTAAAATAAACGGTAAAAATTGGCTTATACCTTCCATTATTAAGATTGAATTTGAGGTGTTGCTAAAGTTGGTTTTGGAGTAGAATTTGGATCTGGTTTAACAAATGCTTTAATTCTAACCATGTCTTTACCTTTAGCAGAATTAGAGTTAACTGTAATAGTTTTTGTTACATTATTTGCTCCAGAACCGTTAAATTTAACTGTAAATTTCCCTGACTCTCCTGGTGCTAAAGGTGCTTTACTCCAGTCTTGAGGTACTGTACAACCACAAGAACTTGCGATATTTGTGATTACCAAAGGAGCGTCTCCTGTGTTTTTATATTCAAAAACAGTTTCTACATTTTGTTTAGATTCAATAGTACCAAAATCATGTTCAGTTTCAGTGAACGTAATTTCAGGAAATTTTGAAGAATTAGCATCACGCTCAGCAGCAACTACTACATTTTCTTCATTTACTTTTTTTGAAGCATCTTCTTTACAAGCTGTAAAAGCAATTAAGCAAAATGCGCTTAATCCTAATATTAATTTTTTCATAATAAATATATTTTTTTAAAAGGCTAAATGTACTAATAATTTACAACTACATCAACCCTCGTCCTATTTTATTTAAGGTTCCTTTATCCTGATATTCCTTAACTAATTTATCTAAAATACCATTTATAAAAATGCTACTTTTAGGTGTAGAATATTCTTTGGCGATTTCTAAATATTCGTTAATTGTAACCTTAACAGGAATAGAAGGGAAATGTAATAACTCACAAACAGCCATTTGCATTAAAATATAATCGATTTGTGCAATACGATCGGCTTCCCAGTTTTTTGCTTTATTATCTATTTCAGCATTTAATTTAGTCTGACTTAAAATCGTCTTTTTAAACAAACTTACTCCAAATGCTTTATCATCTAAATCTTTATATAATTTAGGGGTAAAGTAAGCATCGGCAACATCGGGTTTACATTTACGTAATAACTTAGCGATGGTAGTATTTACAGTAGGTAAATCGTCTAACCACGTTAAGTTTTTGTCTTCTAAATAATCGTAAAGTTTTTCGTTTGGTGCGATAATTTCTTTAAACACATCGACAATAAAATTCTTGTCTGCTTTAAAGTCTGATGTACGCGTTTTCATGTACTCTGCATAAATATCGCTAGCTAAGATGGCTTTGTAAATCACATCTACATATTCGTCGTCTAACTCCCAGTTATCCACACCATATGTTCTAATGGTATCTCCTAATGTACGGTTGTGTCTTAATAACTGAAGGACTTCGTTATTAACTAATTTTTTGTTGGGATCTTTATCTTCAGACGTTGCAAGATGCTTTAATTGAGATTTATCGATCTGATTTTCAACTCGTTTTTGAACCTCAATAAGTAAAGATAATTGTAACAGATACAGATGATACATATCGTCAAAACTGTTAAGTAAAAACTTTTGATCGTCTTTAAAATCGTCACTTTCCCCACCTTTAAATGCATAGATGGTTTGCATTACTTTTACGCGAATATGTCTTCTATTAAGCATAGTTACAAAGAACTTTTAACCTCCTTTTGGGAGCATGAATGATAGCCTTAATGGCATTAATTTTAATAAAAAAGCCGAAAGCTATAAAAACTTTCGGCTGCAAAAATACGATTTTTAAGTAAATAATTTATTTATTATTCTCTTTTTTTCTTGCGTCAATATTTGCTTTCGCAACATTTAAAGCCGCTTGATTTGTTGTTATTTTATGAGCATCTGCATTGCTCAAAATTTCCAACGTTGTATTGTAAATATTCTGAGTTTTACTCATGATTTCGGCTTTATCGTATTTTGCAATTTCTGCATATACGTTAATTATACCACCCGCATTAATTAAAAAATCTGGTGCATAAACAATACCACGATTTTGTAAAATAGCACCATGAACTAGCTCGTTAGCTAACTGGTTGTTGGCTGCTCCTGCAATAACTTGTGCCTGAATTTTATTTACAGTATCATCGTTTATAGTTGCTCCTAAAGCACAAGGCGCATAAATATCTACAGCTTCGCTATATAAATCTGATCCTCTATAAATGGTAGCTCCGTAAGATTTACTAACAGTTTCTAGGCGTTCTTCGCTAATATCACTGATAATAACTTTAGCACCTTCCTTAGTTAAATAATCTACTAAAGTCTCTCCAACATGTCCGATTCCTTGAACCAAAATAGATTTCCCATCAAGGTTATCTGTTCCGAATTTAAATTTTGCTGCCGCTTTCATTCCCATATACACACCATAAGCAGTAACTGGAGAAGGATTCCCTGCGCCTCCTTTAGATTCAGAAATTCCAGTAACATAAGGTGTTACTTCGCGAACTAAATCCATATCAGAAGTTTCCATTCCTACATCTTCGGCAGTGATATATTTTCCGCTTAAAGAATGTACGTACTCACCGAATTTTTTCATTAATTCTGGTGTCTTTTGTGTTTTGGCATCACCAATTATAACAGCTTTTCCACCACCTAAGTTTAAACCTGTTACAGCCGCTTTATATGTCATTCCACGAGACAAACGTAAAACATCGTTTAATGCCTCCCATTCATTATTGTAATTCCACATTCTAGTTCCTCCCAATGCAGGTCCTAATACCGTGTTATGAATACCAATAATTGCTTTTAAACCTGTATCTTTGTCATTGCAAAATACAATTTGCTCATGATTGTTAAATGAGTGATGTCCAAATACCGGATCCACTTTATACAGTTCATTTGCATTTAAAACCTCTGAAACCATTTTTAATTATGTATTAATTAGTATTGACTATTTTGATGTATTAATAAAATATAAACGCAAATCTATATCATTATTATCATATTTTCAAACAAACTCGTATTAAATAGAGAATAATTAAATACAAAAAAACATATACTCCCGGTTAATGAAAGCCCTTAAACACGTTAATAAATACTTTCTTAAATACAAATATCAATTACTCTTCGGAATTGCCATTACCATTATAGCGCGTATCTTCATGTTGTTCACACCGCGTTTTGTTAGAGAAATTTTTAAGGTGGTCGAAGACTATAATCAAGGCATTATCACAGAAGTAGCTGTGGTACGTTCCGAACTTTTAGAAGATATTCTCTACATTATAGGTGCTGCTATAATAGCTGGAATCTTTACATTTTTAATGCGTCAAACCATTATTAATATGTCTAGACATATCGAGTTCGATTTAAAAAATGAAATCTATCAGCAATACCAACGGTTATCTTTAAATTTTTACAAAAAGAACAGAACCGGAGATTTAATGAATAGAATTAGTGAAGATGTTAGTCGTGTGCGTATGTACGCCGGACCAGCAATAATGTATACGATAAACACTATTACGCTTTTTATAATTGCGCTGTTATATATGTATAGCGAAGCTCCTTCACTTACACTATATACGGTTTTACCGCTTCCCGTTTTATCGTTTGCCATTTACAGATTAAGTAAAGAAATACACAAGCGTAGTACTATTGTACAAGTATATTTATCTAAATTATCTACGTTTACGCAAGAGAGTTTTAGCGGTATTTCTGTAATAAAGGCTAACGGTATAGAAGTACAAACCTCCGAAAACTTCGAAACGTTATCCGAGGGTAGCAAAGAGAAGCAATTGGCATTAGTGCGCATACAAGCGTTCTTTTTCCCAATGATGGTGTTACTTATAGGGCTTAGTAATTTAATCGTGATCTATATTGGAGGAAGACAATATATAGATGGCGAAATAGAAAGTTTAGGTACTATAGCAGAGTTTATTATTTATGTTAATATGCTTACTTGGCCGGTTGCTACTGTAGGATGGGTGACTTCAATCATTCAGCAAGCAGAAGCGTCTCAAAAGCGTATTAATGAATTCTTAGAGATTGAACCAGAAATAAAGAACAATACAGAAACTCCTTCCGAAATTAAAGGAAATATAGAATTTAAGAATGTGTCTTTTACTTACGACGATACTAATATTCAGGCCATAAAAGATGTTTCATTTACTATAAATCATGGAGAAACCTTAGCCATTATAGGAAAAACAGGTTCAGGAAAATCTACTTTACTTGATTTAATTGGACGCTTATACGACATAAATTCGGGTACACTTCTGGTTGATGGTGTAGAGATAGATCAATTAAACTTATACAGTTTAAGAGACAGTATTGGTTATGTACCTCAGGATGCCTTTTTGTTTTCAGATTCTATAAAGAACAATATTAAGTTTGGTAAAGAAGATGCAACAGACGAGGATGTTTACCAAGCCGCAAAACTAGCTCAGGTGCATAGCAATATTTCTAAATTTGCCAAAGGCTACGATACGGTTTTAGGAGAACGTGGGATTACTCTATCTGGTGGACAAAAACAGCGGGTTTCTATAGCACGAGCGATTATAAAAGATCCTAAAATATTACTATTCGACGATTGTTTATCGGCTGTAGACACGGAAACCGAAGAAAAAATTCTTAAAAATTTATACAAAGTTTCTTCAGGAAAAACAACCATAATAGTGAGTCACCGAGTCTCTTCTGCTAAAAATGCAGATAAGATCATTGTACTTGACGATGGAAAAATTATTCAGCAAGGTTCTCATAACAGCTTAATTAATGTTGAAGGTTATTATAAAACCTTATATTTAAAGCAACTTAGTGAAAAAGAAATATCATAATTTGTTGGTTGGTATGTCTTTTTTTTAGATTTTTGAAAGGAAATTGATTTACCTATATAAATAATTTTAACAACTTAAATTAAACAATTTAAATCTTATTAATAGTAAATATGAGTATGGATAGTAAGGACATGATGGAGAAAGAGGAGATTTTTTCTAAAGTATTAAGAGCAGGGAGACGAACATATTTTTTTGATGTTAGAGCTACAAAAGCAGGGGATTATTATTTAACAATTACTGAAAGTAAAAAATTCACAAACGACGACGGGTCGTACCACTACAAAAAACATAAGATATATTTATACAAAGAAGATTTTTCTGAGTTTAGAGATATTTTAAACGAAATGACAGATTACATTATTGATGAAAAAGGAGATGAAGTAATTAGTGAACGTCATCAAAAAGATTTCAAAAAAGAATACGAGGATAATCAAGAGGAAGTTGTTGAAATAGCTCATGATTCTGCCGTAAAATTCACAGATATTAGTTTTGATGATATTTAATCGGATTTAAAATAAACACAAACTAGACCGTTACCCTTGTAACGGTTTTTTTTATATCTCGATTCTAGCTATAATTTAACCGCACAAAGCGCCAAACCAAGTATTCCTATTAAAACGTTTACCGCCATAAACCAACCTAGGTTAAATGCTATGACAAGAACCAAAATAAGAATCCAAAGCGGCACAACAGTCAATCCGATAGCAAATCTAAAGGTTCCTGTAAATTCTTTCTCTTTTATCTTAGGTTGTAATACCAATTTCCAAAGCATATACACCGGTAACAAAACAATTTTTAAAAGATTTTTAAAAATTAAATCCACAGGTTCTAAAACAAACGTATTTTTTGTAAATCCTGAAATTTTTTCGTCGTGTGCTAAAAAGTGATTTACAGCCTTAGGATTTAAAAAATCGGCGTTATTTTTGTCCAGTTCCTGTGCAACCATATCATAATCAGATTCAATATGCGTTGTTAGTAATTGAATTTCCTTTTGTAAATCACGCTTTAAGGCACTTACCGCTTCTGCTTTCTCCAAGACTTTATAGTGCTTGACACCTATTGGCTTCCCTATGTTAAGAAACATACTATCTGCAAAAGACATTGCATTTTGATAATTTACCCCGACAGGTAATAATTGTAAATCTAAATCCGGATAAGATTCTAAAGTATCTAGAACGATACGCGTAAAACCTTTACTTAAGGGACGAACTTTTCTATTCAAATTATGACTCCCTTCTGGAAAAATAACGATCGCTTCTTTATTTTTTAAAAGACCTTTACAGGTTTCGAATATGGCATTATTATTCGTTATTGTCTGCCATCCATCTCTAACCCGATACACGGGAAGCATATTCAAACCTCTTAATAATTTTGAAATAAATGGTCTCTGAAATACCGCCGCTCGCGTTAAGTAATAAGCAAAACGTCTAGAATGCGTGGCAATAATTAACGGATCAAGTAGTCCGTTTTGATGATTCGATAATAATAAAACAGGTTTTGTTCGAGGAATAAATTCCTGCCCATTAACGCTTATCTTTTTATAATAAAAAAACAAACCCAAAGCAATATATCCTTTAACGCACTGTAATTTAAACTGTTTTAATGTCATGTATCCCTTTAGTTAGTTTGGACCAATATAAAGCTAAAAATAATCCTGAAATAATATGCCAGATGCCCAAAAAAGCCACAATAAGGGCCTTCCTCCTAGCCCATTAAAAAACGTAAATATTAAAATTAAACCCAGTCCAGAATTTTGGATATCGGTCTCAATTGCTATGGTTTTCTGGTTTCTAAAAGACAGCTTAAATCCTTTAGCGACATAAAAACCTAAAGCCAATGCCATAATATTATGGCCAATTCCTAGGCACAAGACCTCGAATATATAGGCTTTAAAAACATCTATATTTTTAGAGAACGCAATAATAACAATAATTACAAATACAAGTATAGAAAAAGGTTTAAGTAATTCAGAAAGTTTTATAGCCAGATCAGGTTTAAAAGACCTAACACCCATTCCTAAAAACAGAGGTATCCCCAAAATAAGAAGTACCACCTCTAGTAAATGCTTGGAATTTAATGCCACTTTTGTTAATAAGTAAGAAGTAGGTTCGTATAAATAACCATATAACTGAAAATTAAATGGTGTCATGCTTAAAGCCATACACGTGGAAATAGCGGTTAAACTCACCGATAAAGCCATATTTCCCTTCGCTAAGTGTGTTATAAAATTAGAAATATTACCACCTGGACATGCCACAACAAGCATCATTCCTAAAGCGATACTCGATTTAGGTTGCACTAGAAGTATCAATAAAAAGGTGATTAATGGCAATATAAAGAACTGAGATAATACACCCACGAACACGACTTTTCTCTCTTTTAATACTGTATTAAAGTCGTTTACAGAAATGCCTAGAGCAACACCAAAATTACAATGGCCAAAGCTATGTTCGAAACCTAAATGGCATGATTATCGAAATTTACGTGTACGACATCTATATCCTGCATGAATTATAGCACAGATGTTCCGTTTTTAACCTGTTGCTCCGGACGTAGTAACATCACATCCTTACCTGCAACGGCCCCCATAATTAAACACTCGCTCATAAATTTAGCGATTTGCTTTCTTGGAAAATTTACAACGGCTACAATTTGTCTGTTTAATAACTCACTTTTAGTATATAGCGTTGTGATTTGCGCAGAGGTTTTTTTAATACCCAAATCGCCAAAATCGATGGTGAGCTGATATGCCGGTTTTCGCGCTTCAGGAAAATCGCGAACTTCTAAAATAGTTCCGACGCGTAAATCGACAAGACTAAAGTCTTCGAAAATAATAGTTGGTTTCATTTTTTAAAAGTACAAATAATTACGAACTTTGATAAAAACAGAATTATGTCCGATACACTTTCTAACATGATGCCTTTAGGCACCAAAGCTCCAGATTTCACATTAAAAGACACGATATCTGATAAAAATTTGTCTTTAAACACGCTTAAAGGAGACCAAGCAACCGTTATATTTTTTATCTGTAATCACTGTCCTTTTGTATTACATGTAAATGCTCAACTTGTGCAATTAGCAAAAGACTATGAGCAGAAAGGTGTGAATTGTATTGCGATCTCCAGTAATGATATAAAAAACTATCCGCAGGATGCTCCAGATAAAATGAAATTGGTTGCCAAAAGAGAAGGCTATATTTTCCCTTATTTATTTGACGAGACTCAATCTGTAGCTCGTGCATACAATGCAGCCTGTACACCCGACTTTTTTGTATTCGATTCCGAATTAACGTTAAAATATCGTGGCCAATTAGACGATTCGAGACCAGGAAATGCTATAGCCGTTACGGGTCAGGATATACGTCACGCGTTAGATTGTATCTTAAACAAAAAGGATAATTTAAATGTCCAAAAACCGAGTATTGGTTGTAATATAAAATGGTTTAAAGCTTAGCCCAACCTTTATGTTCTAAGGCAGAAACAATATGTGCAAAATGATGACTGCTGTGCCAAGCATACATGCCAATATTTTCTTTTAAGACAATCGTTTTATTTGTTTCAGGATGTATAAAACTACGGTTTAAATCTTTGTCGTTCAAAGATTTTAAAAGATACACCAGGCGTTTATGTACCGCTTCTATATGCATTAAAGACATACTTACCGGTGCTTTAATGGCATCGTCTAAATTAGACCAATCGTCTTGATCGTACGCTTTAATTATTGGATTATCTTCGGTTAAGCTCCATTTAAAACGGGTATAGCTGTGGTGGTGACTATCGGCAATATGGTGTACTAGTTGTCTAATAGTCCACCCTCCCGGACGATATTCGGTATCTAATTGAAAATCGGTTAACGGGTTAACCAAAGCCTTTAACCGATTAGGAAATTCTTCTAAAACAGCGATCCAATTATCGAGATGCTTTCCTGTTATATGTTCTGGACACTTAAATTGCCCTATCGGATATTTTAATTGTTGGTCTCTAGTTGTCATGGTTATTATAGGTTTGTTTGTCTGTGTTCAATATTCTAAAAGTAATACATAAATCCGAAACTAATACGCATAGCGTCACGACTTTGATCAATTTCACCTGCAATTTGGTTGACTTCTCCAGAAATATCTAAATCCTTTACTCCGTAATCCAATTCTAAACCAACCGTCATTCTATCGTAAGCATCGTACATAACATTAAAAATCCCGTAATAATGCTGATGAATAAAATCACCTCTTAAAAAAGCCACATCATTGTTTACATCCTGAGTCACAATAAAGCGGTCTGAGTCCTTTAAATTAAAATGGGTAAAACCTAATACAGCATTTGTATGTAGTTTATTCGTGATATAATATTCGTAAGAGGCCCATCCTCCCATAGCTGGAGTTGCATTAAACTCATTTCCAGTTGCTGGATATCCGTCGTAGCCATTTCCTGCCACTGTAGTTAAATAAGCCGAAATACCTTTTCCGCCAACAATCTGAAATTGAAAATTATTTCTTTTGGGTTTATAAATACCGCTAAACGTAAAACCATAGCCGGTAAAGCTGTTAATTTTTTCATCTAGCTTATAACGTACATGTCTTAACACCGAAGACATTCTTAAATGCCCCCATTCCCGCTTATATTTTACAGAAAAAGTTAAATCTGGTGTAATTTGATCGACCTCATCTATTAAAGGCTGAAACTCTTCGTAAGCAAAACTGGTTGCAATAGGCGCTTCTATACTCGCTTCGTACATCCAATTGGGATTCTTAAACGTATTCATATATTTTATATGAGGCGTTCTTAACCAAATTCCTGAAGGTGGTCCCTCCCATTCCATTATATTAGGCCAAATACTTTCGTCTCCAAAGTTATTCCAGTTTTGTCCAACTTGCCAATGTGTGGTTTCTACATATGCTTTTCTCAAACGAATTCTGCCGTCTCCTCCCCAAAAATCAGATTCGACTACTGCCGTAATAACACTACCATCTTTCTGAATATAAGTAATACTAAACTTTAATTGCGTTTGATACATATCTACATGTAAACTTTTGGTATCGTCGGTACCAAATACATTTATTAATCCGACGTTAAATGTCTCACTATCGTTTAATCCGCCGTACACATCTAAATATCCATTTAGTTTCATATTTACGCCTAAACTACTTTTAAATCGTGGAATATCCCCAACGGAGTCTTTAGAAGTTACCGTTAAAAAGGGGTCTTGAGCAAAGGCTAAAAACCCTAAACATAAGCATAAAGTGGTTAAAGTTAGTTTCATCACATGGTGGTTTAAGAGATTGAAAATACTCATTTTTTAAAGAATACCTAAAAACTAGACATAAAAAAAGCTGTCTTTTCAGACAGCTTTTAGCATATTTTAAGGGAATGAAAATGTTATTTAACTTCCATTAATTCTACATCAAAAATAAGTGTAGCATCTGGAGGAATTACACCACCTGCTCCACGAGAACCATATCCTAAATCGCTAGGAATTACTAATCTCGCTTTGTCTCCTACTTCTAACAATAAGATTCCTTCGTCCCATCCTGCAATGACTTGACCAACTCCAACTGGAAATTCGATTGGTTCTTTACGCTTGTAAGAAGAATCGAAAACGGTCCCGTCTTGTAATTGTCCTTTATAATGTACAGAAACTGTTTGTCCTGATTTTGCTTTTTTACCGCTTTTAGAAGCTTGTAAAATTTGGTAACGTAAACCACTATCTGTTTTACTAAAACCTGCTGCAATTTTATCTAAAGCGGCATCTTGCTCTGCTTTAGCTTCTGCCAAACGCTTTTCACGAGATCCTTCAAAAGTTCTAAACGCTTCAACAGCATTAAAAGCTTCTGCTTCTGCACCAACTCTAATAATTTCTAAAGTTTCTATACTATCACCTTGAGCAATAGCATCTACCACATCTTGACCTTCAACCACGTGTCCAAAAACAGTGTGCGCATTATCCAACCAAGGCGTCTCTACGTGTGTGATAAAAAACTGACTTCCATTTGTTCCAGGACCTGCATTAGCCATAGAAAGAATACCTGGACGGTCGTGCTTTAATTCTGGATGAAATTCATCATCAAATTTATATCCGGCATCACCAGTTCCTGTTCCTAACGGACATCCTCCTTGAACCATAAAATCTGGTATAACACGGTGAAATTTTAATCCGTCGTAATAAGGGGTTCCTTGTTTTTTAACTGAATTTTCTAAATTACCTTCTGCTAAAGCAACAAAATTCCCTACCGTTCCCGGCGTCTTTTGAAATTCTAAGGCTACTAAAACTGAACCTTTTGTAGTATTAAATTTCGCGTATAATCCGTCTTGCATTTGTTTCTATTTTATTAAAGTGCAAATATAGAAAAATGATTTACTAATAAAAACTACTATAGCCGTTATCATACTGTTAAAAACTTACTTCGAATTAATTTCTAAAACATGATAATAATCAGTTGCTAATCGGCATAAAAACTAGAAATTTGCAAAGATTTTTAGAATTAAAAAGGAATAAGTAACTTTTAATAACTTTATATCTTATTAAAACTCTGAAAATCATTAATTTCGCAAAAAAACAAATTAAAACTAAAAATGAGTAAAGGACTTTATATTGCCACTCTAGAACCCAATAGTGGTAAATCGATTATTTCTTTAGGGTTAATGCAAAACTTATTAGGAAAAACGGCTAAGGTTGCCTATTTCAGGCCAATTATCGACAAAGAAGATGGCGATAAACGAGACAACCATATAGATACATTACTTTCTCATTTTAACCTTGACATTCCTTATATAGAAACGTATGCATTAACTAGAAATGAAATCGTACAGAATAGAAATGCTGGAAAAATTGGAGATTCATTAGACTTAATCATTAAGAAATATAAAGCACTAGAAGAAAAGTATGATTTTATTCTAGTGGAAGGTACAGACTTCCAAGGAGAAGGTACTGTTTTTGAATTTGATTGGAACGTAAACATCGCTAAAAACTTAGGGTTACCTGCTGTTATTGTAAGTACAGCTCAAGACAAATCCTTAGAAGATTTTACTAGCAGTGCAGAAATGGCTTATAAAACATTTAAAAGTCACGATGTAGAAGTTATAGCTCTAGTTGCGAATAAAATTCAGCCTGAAAACGTAGAAATTATTCAAAATTCGGTGAGAGCATTCTTGCCAGAGACTGTAGATTTTTCGACTATCCCAATGGTAAAATCTTTAGCGTCTCCTACTATGAAGGAGATTAAAGAAACCTTAAACGGTGAAGTGCTTTTTGGAGCGGAGCATTTAGGAAACTTATCTGGAAAATTTGCTGTGGGTGCCATGCAATTACGTAATTTCTTAACACATTTACGTGAAGGTTCGGTAGTGATTACACCTGGCGATCGTGCCGATTTAATTTTAGGATCACTTCAAGCACACTTATCTAGTAACTACCCTAATATTTCTGGTATTATTTTAACTGGTGGAATTGTTCCAGAACCATCTATATTAAAGTTAATCGATGGATTAACAACTGTAGTTCCTATTATCTCTGTAAACGACGGTACATTTAATACAACCCATAGAATTGGAAATATTAAGTCTAATATCTATGCTGAAAGTAAAACTAAGATTTTAACATCTTTAGAAACATTTCAAAAACATATACAAGCAGACCGCTTACTAGAAAAACTAACATCTTTCGAAAACAAAGTGACTACGCCACGTATGTTTCAATACAATTTAATTGAAAAAGCACGTAAAGCTAAAAAACGCATTGTTTTACCAGAAGCATCAGACCCACGTATTTTAACGGCTGCTGCGCGTTTAGAAGTGTTAGATTTAGTCGATATTATTCTTTTAGGAAACCCTAAAGAGATTAAGGAAAGAGTAACAGAACTTGGGTTGACTTTAGACTACAATAAAACAAAAGTCATTTTCCCTTCAGATTACGAAGGATTTGAAGATTACGTTGAAACCTTTTACGAGTTACGTAAACATAAAAATGTAAACATGGATATGGCAAGAGACATCATGAACGATGTGTCTTACTTCGGAACCATGATGATTTATAAAAATGATGCAGACGGTATGGTTTCTGGAGCCGTAAACACTACAGGACATACTATTTTACCTGCTTTACAATTCATAAAAACTAAACCGGAATGTTCTATAGTATCGTCTGTATTCTTCATGTGTTTAGACGATCGTGTTTCTGTATTTGGGGATTGTGCTATTAACCCAAATCCAAACGCTGCGCAGTTGGCAGAGATTGCAATTTCTTCTGCTAGAAGTTCAGAGGCTTTTGGTATTGAGCCACGTATTGCCATGTTATCATACTCATCTGGATCTTCTGGAAAAGGAGAAGATGTAGATAAAGTAAGAGAAGCTACAGAAATTGTAAGAGCACAATGTCCTGAGTTAAAAATTGAAGGACCTATTCAATATGATGCTGCTGTAGACTTAAAAGTGGGGCAGAGTAAAATGCCAGGTTCTGAAGTTGCTGGACAAGCTACTGTACTTATTTTCCCTGACTTAAACACAGGAAACAACACCTACAAAGCGGTACAAAGAGAAACTGGAGCATTAGCTATCGGACCAATGTTACAAGGCTTAAACAAACCTGTTAACGATTTAAGTCGTGGATGTACTGTAGACGATATCTTTAACACGGTAATTTTAACTGCCATTCAAGCTCAAGGAATTTAACAACTATTATAAAACTATATATAAAACAAACTCATGAAAATTCTTGTTATAAACTCTGGTAGTTCCTCTATTAAGTTTCAACTTATCGAGATGCCTTCAGAAACTGTAGTCGCCTCAGGACTGGTTGAACGTATTGGCTTAGAAGATGGCGCTATTCATTATAAAGATCAAAAAGACAAAATCTCTTTAACGTTACCTATCCCTAACCACGCTACAGGTTTAGCTCAAGTAGCTAAAATGTTAATGGATGAAAAAACAGGTGTAATTAAAGACGTTGCAGAAATAGACCTTGTTGGTCACCGTGTGGTTCATGGTGGAAAAAAATTCTCTGATCCTGTAGAAGTCACTCAAGAAATTAAAGATAAAATCCGTGATCTTATTTTATTAGCTCCACTTCACAATCCACCAAATTTAGATGGTATTGAAGTTGCTGAAAAAATATTTACAAAATCGAAACAAATTGCGCTTTTCGATACGGCTTTTCACCAATCATTACCAGCTGTAGCTTATAAATATGCAATCTCTAATAAATTCTTAACCGAAGATAATGTACGTGTTTACGGATTTCATGGGTTGTCTCATAAATACGTTACCGATCGTGCAGTTGAATTTTTAGATAAACCAGATGCTAAATTAATTTCTATTCACTTAGGAAATGGTTGTAGCATGACAGCTGTTCAGAATGGAAAAAGTTTAGATCACACTTTAGGATTCGGACCAAACGATGGGTTAATTATGGGAACACGTAGTGGTGCCATAGACCAATCTGTTATCTTTTTCTTAATGGATAAATACAATTACACTAAAGAAGAAATTATCACTATTCTTTCTAAGGAAAGTGGTATGTTTGGTTTAACAGGTTACAGTGACTTACGTGATATTGAAGCACAAGCAGAACAAGGTAATAAAGATTGTATTTTAGCCTTAGAAATGAATGCGTATCGCGTTAAGAAATTTATTGGAGCCTACACAGCTGCTTTAAACGGACTTGATGCCATCATATTTACTGCTGGTATTGGAGAAAACAGTTCTACGATTAGAAAAATGATTTGCGACCAAATGGATTATTTTGGAATACATTTAGATCAGGAATTAAATGCTGAGCGTTTACCTCATATTAGAAGCATTAATACAGCCGACTCTAAAACTAAAATATTAATTGTTCCTACTAATGAAGAATTAGAGATTGCAACCGAATGTTATTTAAACTTCAAATAATATAAATTTTAGATTTATTATAATAAAAGAGCCTCGTTTACTTT
Source organism: Formosa sp. F44 (assembly GCF_056238645.1). The sequence goes on along the minus strand of NZ_JBWDLJ010000004.1, from coordinate 506,182 downwards.
CGTAAACGAGGCTCTTTTCAATTAAATATTAACCCCATTTAACTACTAATTTGCCACTTCGCTAATAAATTTAATACGATATAAACGTAATTCTTCATCGTCGTAATCGCCATCAAATTCTTCAATAGCTAAGTCAATTTTATCTGTTTCAGATTCCATGAAATAGTCATGAATTTCTTCTTGCTGATCTTCGTCTAAAATATCGTCGATCCAGTAATCCAAATTTAACTTTGTACCAGAAAAGACGATAGCTTCCATTTCCTTAATAAAGTCTCCCATTTCCATACCTTTCGCAGAAGCGATGTCGTCTAATGGTAATTTCCGATCTATATTCTGAATAATATATAATTTTAAAGCGGAATTCATCCCTGTAGACTTCACAACCAAATCGTCTGGACGCATAATGTCGTTATCTTCGACATATTTTGCTATTAGATTAACAAAATCCGACCCATATTTCTTGGCTTTCCCCTCTCCTACACCGTGCACATTAGATAATTCGGCAACCGTCATCGGGTATTTTAAAGCCATATCTTCCAATGAAGGATCTTGAAAAATAACAAAAGGTGGAACCCCTAATTTTTTAGCATTAGATTTTCGTAAATCTTTAAGCATACGCATTAGTGCTTGATCTGTTCCTGCACCACCTGCTTTAGTAATATTAGTAGCTTTCGCTTCTTGCTCGCTATTAAAAATATGATCTTCTGTCATCATAAACGAGCTAGGCGATTTTATAAATGCTTTACCTGCTTCCGTAATTTTTAATACCCCGTAGGTTTCAATATCTTTCTTTAGATATCCGGCTACTAATACTTGTCGTAAAAGTGCCATCCAATATTTATCTTCTTGATGTTTTCCTAATCCGAAAAATGGCTGATCGTCTGTTTTATGAGATTTAATTAAGGCATTGGTTTTACCAATAATAACACTCACTAAATCTTTAGACTTATATTTTTCCTTCGTTTTACTAACTGTTTTTAGTAATAAAACGGCGTCGTCCTGCGCTTCTGTTTGCTTCTTTGGATAACGTACATTGTCATCCATATCGCCACCTTCACCCGTTTCATTATCATATTCTTCACCAAAATAATGAAGAATAAATTTTCGTCTAGAAATAGACGTTTCTGCGAATGCTACAACTTCTTGCAACAATGCATGACCAATTTCTTGCTCGGCAACCGGTTTCCCAGACATAAACTTCTCTAGCTTCTCTATATCCTTATAAGAATAATAAGCTAAACAATGTCCTTCTCCTCCATCTCGGCCCGCACGCCCCGTTTCTTGGTAATAACTTTCTATACTTTTTGGAATATCGTGATGAATTACAAAACGTACATCTGGTTTATCTATTCCCATTCCGAAAGCTATCGTGGCCACAATAACATCTACATCTTCCATTAGAAACATGTCTTGATGTTTTACACGTGTTTTAGCATCTAAACCAGCATGATAAGGCAATGCCTTTACACCATTAACCTGAAGCACTTGTGCTAGTTCCTCGACACGCTTTCTACTTAAACAGTAAATTATACCTGATTTTCCTTCGTTTTGTTTTACAAACCGGATAATATCGCTATCTACTTGTTTTGTTTTTGGGCGTACTTCGTAATATAAATTAGGTCGGTTAAACGATGCTTTAAAAGTAACGGCATCATGAATTCCCAAGTTTTTAAGAATATCCTCTTGTACCTTAGGTGTAGCCGTTGCTGTTAATCCTATTATCGGAATAGTATCATCTATACGTTGTATAATGTGTCTTAAGTTTCTGTATTCTGGTCTAAAGTCGTGACCCCATTCACTTATACAATGGGCTTCATCGATAGCCATAAAAGAAATTTTAACAGAACGTAAGAATTCTACATTCTCTTCTTTAGTTAAAGATTCGGGAGCGACATACAATAATTTTGTAACGCCATCGACTATATCCTGTTTAACACGTTTTATTTCTGTTTTATTAAGCGAAGAGTTCAAAACGTGCGCAATACCTTCTTCGTTAGAGATCCCACGAATGGCATCTACTTGGTTTTTCATTAGTGCGATTAAGGGAGACACAATAATCGCTGTCCCTTCTTGCATTAATGCGGGAAGCTGATAGCATAAAGATTTACCTCCTCCTGTTGGCATAATAACAAATGTATTTTTGCCGTCTAGAAGGCTTTCTATAACAGATTCTTGTAACCCTTTAAATGCGTTAAATCCAAAATGTTCTTTAAGAGCAGAATGCAAATCAATGTTAACTTTTGACATGTACTTGTTTATATTTTTATTTACACATTTAATACAGCGAAAAAAAACATGAGCTATTAGTTAATTCGTTGTATTTAGAGAACCTTCATTATTTTTTTTCGTTAGTTTTGCAATCAATTACCAAGCGAAAATTATAAAAAAAAGTTCGTTTCAGTTTAAAGGTAATAAAATCTTTAAAAGCATCAACCTAAAAAAATATTAAATTTTGAATAAAAATCATGACATTATAAACTCTGCTAAACAAGTATTTGAGTTAGAAGGTCAGTCTATATTGAATTTAAAATCATATATAAATGACAATTTCGTCAATGTTGTAGACCTCATTTACAAATCCAAAGGGCGCGTAATCATTACTGGTATTGGGAAAAGCGCGATTATCGGTAACAAGATTGTGGCCACTCTAAATTCCACAGGAACACCTGCTCTTTTTATGCATGCTGCCGAGGCCATACATGGTGATTTAGGTCTTATTTTAAAAGACGACATTGTTATATGTATTTCAAAAAGTGGAAACACGCCGGAAATAAAAGTGCTAATTCCTCTTATTAAAAGCACTAAAAACAAATTAATAGGGATTACAGGGAATGAAGATTCCTTTTTAGGACAGCATTGCGACTATTTTTTAAACACCTATGTTGAAAAAGAAGCTTGTCCGTTAAACCTAGCTCCAACAACTAGCACAACAGCCCAATTGGTTATGGGAGATGCTTTAGCCGTTTGTCTTTTAGAACTACGTGGCTTTTCGAGCGGAGATTTTGCAAAATATCATCCGGGAGGTGCATTAGGTAAAAAACTATATTTACGCGTTTCCGATATTTCTAACGATAACAACAAACCCGAAGTACACCCCGACACTAATATTAAAGAGGTTATTATAAATATCTCTAAAAATATGTTAGGTGTTACTGCTGTTATAGAAGACCAAAAAATTGTTGGTATTATTACCGATGGAGATTTAAGACGAATGCTTACAAAAACAGATCACTTTATCAATCTAACCGCTAAAGACATTATGGGAAATATGCCTAAAACCATAAATGAAAATGCCATGGCGATAGAAGCTTTAGAACTCATGGAAACTAACGATATATCTCAGCTTTTAGTTTCTAAAGACGACAACACGTACGCTGGAGTGGTACATATTCACGATTTAATAAAAGAAGGTATTATATAATGGCGAAAAAGATTAAAAAAAACATAAACGAGATGTCTTTCTTAGATCATCTTGAAGACCTAAGGTGGCATTTAATCCGAGCAACATTATCGGTAATGATCGCGGCCACATTAGCCTTTTTCGCAAAGAGCTTCATTTTCGATACTATTTTATTTGGACCAACACGTCCAAGTTTTTTTACTTATGATATTTTATGTAACATTTCGAATTACTTAGGACTAGATGATAGTTTCTGTTTTAACGAAGCGGCTTTCAAAATACAGAGTAGAACTATGGCTGGACAATTTTCGGCCCATATTTGGACCGCAATTACGGCTGGTTTTATTATTTCATTCCCATATATTCTATATGAAATATGGCAATTTATTAGTCCTGGTATGCACGCCAACGAACGTAAAAACTCAAGAGGATTTATTTTTATCTCGTCATTTTTGTTTTTCGTAGGAGTTCTGTTTGGATACTATGTGATTTGTCCGTTATCCATCAACTTCTTAGGAACGTATCAAGTCAGTGAAAAGGTACATAACGATTTCGATTTAAGTAGTTACATTAGTTTAATTCGCTCTTCGGTAATTGCATGTGGTATTATTTTTGAGTTACCTATAATAATATATTTCTTAGCAAAAGGTGGAATTATTACCCCTGAGTTCTTAAGAAAATATAGAAAAATAGCCATGGTTATTGTACTTATAGTTTCGGCTGTAATTACACCTCCAGATATTGCCAGTCAGGTTATTGTGGCTATCCCAGTTCTTATTTTATATGAAGTGAGTATTTATATAGCCAAATTTGTAACTAGAAAAGAACGTAAAAAATCTAAAGCTTTAAAAAATGTCAGATAAAATTAACGAGTTTAACGACTATAGAGCCAAAATGAATGACCGCATTTTGAGCGATGATAATAAAATAATAAAACGCATCTTTAATTTAGATACCAATGCCTTTCAGGCCGGAGCTTTAGATGTTAAAACCAAAGAACTTCTAGGTTTAGTTGCTTCTACTGTGTTACGTTGCGACGATTGTGTAAAATATCACTTAGAAACGGCGTACAAATCTGGTTTAACACGTGCAGAAGTTGTCGAAGCTTTAAGTATTGCAACCCTTGTGGGTGGTACTATCGTTATTCCACATTTAAGACGTGCTTACGAGTTTTGGGATGAATTAGAAGCTACCGAAGCCTAATTTAAAGTAGAAAAATCACTAACAGAAAGTGCTATGATTTTAGTATTTTAGCACTTCTGTATTTTTAAAACAGATAATAAAAAACACCGCATCGTGAAACTAAAAGCTGAACATTTAATGAAGTCCTACAACGGACGAAAAGTAGTAAAAGATGTCTCTCTAGAGGTTAATCAAGGTGAAATTGTGGGATTACTGGGTCCTAATGGAGCTGGAAAAACTACGTCTTTCTATATGATTGTTGGCTTAGTTAAACCCAATGGTGGCTCTATTTATTTAGAAGATAAAGAAATTACTAAATACCCTATGTACAAACGTGCGCAGAACGGTATTGGTTATTTGGCTCAAGAAGCCTCTGTTTTTAGAAAATTAAGTATTGAAGATAATATTTTAAGCGTATTACAGCTTACAAAAATGAGTAAAAAAGAACAGCTCATGAAAATGGAATCCCTAATTGATGAATTTAGTTTAGGGCATATTCGTAAGAGTCGTGGCGATTTATTATCTGGAGGGGAACGTAGACGTACAGAAATTGCTCGTGCTCTAGCAACCGACCCTAATTTTATTTTACTAGACGAACCTTTTGCAGGAGTAGATCCTGTTGCTGTAGAAGATATTCAGCGTATTGTGGCACAACTTACCAAAAAGAACATTGGTATATTAATTACAGACCACAACGTACAAGAAACCTTAGCCATTACAGACCGTACGTACTTAATGTTTGAAGGTGGTATTTTAAAAGCCGGAAAACCCGAAGAACTTGCCGAAGACGAAATGGTACGTAAAGTATATTTAGGTCAGAATTTCGAGTTGCGTAAAAAGAAGTTAGATTTTTAAATCGTACGCTAACTTTACTTTAAGTTTTGGGATACTTACGCGTTTAGAAATTATCCGATAAGAAATAGGCTACAGATTCGGTTATAATTTGAGTAGACTCGTTTCATTGAATTACAAGTGATGTGGGTGATAAAATTGGACTCTAAATCTACAGATGAGAGTTCTGATTAGTTGTGATATTTTGTTAACTCGTAGGAATATAGAAATTCCAAAACCTTTTCTCACGTATTGAATTATCTATCACGTTTATATTTTGTGATTCGCGGACAATGTTTGACATAAATCAATCTTTTAGGACAATAAGGTGCTCCCTAATCAGACCGATGATATATCAATCATAGTTATTAAAAAAAGTAAGATTCAGACATATCCAAACACCGCCCAAAAATAGGTGCTTCGGAGCTTTTATTAGCCTTAAATCAGAATCTAATAACTCCCTTTGATCACCACATCTAACATAGACATTGCCACATATACCAAAATAATTAATGGAATAGCCGCGAATTGAAGAAATACAAGTAGCAACACACATACCATTAAAAAGATATATCTAACGGCATTAGATTTAAAATCCCAAGTTTTAAATTTTAAAGCAAATAAAACTACAGGTGCATTTAATAAAAAGGTACTTGTTAAGGTTAATGCTATCAAAAAGCCTTGATTCATAATTATGGCATTCATCATAGCATTATGCTGTAATTCCATTATTAAAGGTAACGATATAATTAAGAGTGTATTTGCTGGAGTTGGTAGCCCTTTAAAATAATCTTGTTGTTCTTCATCTAAATTAAATTTAGCTAAACGATAGGCAGAAGACAAAGTAATTAAGAATCCTAAAAGTGGTAAAAATGATGGCATCACTGCATCTCCACTAAAAAAAGCATTCCACGAACCTGTGTCCGTAGACAGCTCCGGTTTACCCGCACTTAAAGCAAGTAATTTATACATTACAATACCTGGTACAACGCCACTTGTAACCATATCGGCCAAAGAATCTAATTGCAATCCTAATTCTGAAGACACGCCAAGTTTTCGCGCGGCAAACCCATCGAAAAAATCGAAAAACACACCTCCAAATACAAACGTTGCGGCTGCTATAAAATGATTGTGAGTTGCAAATATAACGGCAACACAACCACAAAATAAATTTAATAAAGTCAGCGCATTCGGCACATAATTCTTAATCGACATACTGTAAGTTGTTTATGTAAAAGTAATAAAGATTTATGGTCTAATATAAGACCATTTCCAAAAATAACACAATAAGCGACTATATTTTAAGTTAAATACTACGTTAAGAATTTTTACAATTCATTTTAAAATATGAATATCAACTTCATATTCGCTTTAAATAAAGTTTTTAACCCAATTAAATAATCTGCATATTTGTAAAAAATTAGAATTGAAGATACTTTTCACTTCCCTACTCCTATTACTTAGTGCATCTGCATTTAGCCAAGCAGTACGAAAATATTCTAACGAATTTATGAATATTGGAGTAGATGCCGCCGCATTGGGAATGAGCCATGCCGTTACAGCACAATCTGCCGATGTGAATTCAGGATATTGGAACCCGGCGGGATTAGTGCACTTAGAGGACAATCAGCTGTCGTTAATGCATTCTAGTTATTTTGCTAACATTGCTAATTATGATTATGTAGCCTATGCCATGCCTATAGACAACCAAAGCGCTATGGGAATTTCCCTAATTAGATTTGGAGTAGACGATATTTTAGACACCACTCAATTAATAGACGACGAAGGAAACATTAATTATGATAGAATTGAATTGTTTTCTACTGCAGATTACGGGGTAACCTTCTCTTATGCTAGACAACCTACATTTCTAGAAGGGTTTAGTTATGGTGTAAATGCCAAAGTGATTAGACGAATAATTGGAGATTTTGCTAACTCTTGGGGATTTGGGTTTGATGCTGGAATTCAGTACGAAACTAATTCATGGAAATTTGGGTTAATGGCTAGAGATATTACGACTACGTTTAATGCTTGGCAAATCGACGAAGATAAATTTCAAACCATTCAAGATGCTATTGGTGGCGAAAACCAAGAACTTCCTGAAACTACAGAAATCACCATTCCTAAATTACAATTGGGAATATCTAAAACCTTTATATTTAACTACGATTATTCTTTAGAAACGGCTATTGATTTACAAATGCGTTTCGCCGAAAACAACGATATTATTTCTACCAGTGTTGTAAGTATAAATCCTTCCTTTGGATTTGAATTTGGGTACTTAGATATGGTATATTTACGTGGTGGTATGGGTAATTTTCAAAACGAATTACAAATCGATAATACCGAACGTGTGAGCTTTCAGCCTAGTTTGGGAGTCGGATTTAAATACCAAGGCATTCAAGTCGATTATGCATTTACAGATATTGGAGACCAAAGTGTAGCTTTATACTCGAATGTGTTTTCTTTGAAATTGGATTTTAGTATCTTTAGGCACTAATTTATAGGATGAAACAGGCCTTTAAAAAATCGGATTCAACACTTTGAAACATCTTTTATTAGCCCTTGCAACAGGATTATTATTAGCCTTAGGCTGGCCTACTTACGGATTTCCTGTACTTTTATTTGTCGCTTTTATCCCATTACTTTATATAGCTAAACAGCTTAGAACAACGCATTCTTTAAAGTACAAAGGTTGGCGTTTATTTGGCTTATCGTATCTAGCATTCTTTATTTGGAATTTTATTACTACCAATTGGTTGCAATACGCCGATATGTTTGGTGCTAGTTTTGCTATTTTGGTAAATAGTTTGCTCATGGCTTTTATAATTTTAATTTATCAAGCCGTTGCTAAGCGCACTACAACTAATAAATCACTTTGCTTTTTAATAACTCTTTGGATTTGTTTCGAAAAATTACATCTGGGTTGGGAATTTTCTTGGCCATGGCTTAATTTAGGTAATGCCTTTTCTGAGTATCCAAAATGGGTGCAATGGTACGAACTTACTGGAACCTTTGGAGGTACACTTTGGATATGGCTGGTAAACGTGATTCTTTTTAAAGCGCTTACAACCTTTTTTGAAACTTCGGAACACAGAGTCTTAAAACGTGCAACCATTCAGACTCTAGCCATTATCTGTATTCCAATTGCAGGCTCTATAGTACGCTATTATACCTACACTCCTGAAAGCAATACTATTGAGGCCGTGGTGCTACAACCAAATATAGATCCTTATAGTGAAAAATATAATGCCACCAATGAAGAGGTTGGCGTGCTGTTAGAAAAATTAGCCACAGAAAAAACCACTCAAGAAACAAATCTTCTTGTGACTCCAGAGACTGTCTTGGCAGAAGGTTATGGCGTAGATTTACCGCGTTTTAATAGCAGTAAAGAGTTTTTTCAAGCCAAAGCTTTTGTGTATAACTATCCCAATTTAAACTACTTATTGGGCTTTCAATTTTACCAAAAGCATACGCGTGAAGCAGATATTTTACCAACTTCCAACCAGTACAACGAACATCTTTGGGTAGATTTTTACAATTCCGCAGCACTTATAAATTCAGATAAAACACCACTAATTTATCATAAATCCAAATTGGTTGTTGGTGTAGAAAACTTTCCGTATCAAAGTATTTTAAAACCAATTATTGGCGATGCCATGTTAGATTTAGGCGGAACTGTAGCCATGAAAACCACACAAACAGAACGCTCTGCTTTCTTATTAAAGAATACTAATTATAAGGTAGCCCCTGTAATTTGTTACGAGTCTGTATATGGTGAGTATGTCACAGGTTATATTAGAAACGGCGCGAATGTTTTAGCAATTATGACTAACGATGCTTGGTGGGGAAATACGCAAGGACATAAACAACACTTAAGTTTGGCTAGACTTAGAGCTATAGAAACACGTCGCGCTATTGCAAGAAGTGCGAACACCGGAATTTCAGCTTTTATTAGTCCGAAAGGCGAACTTTTGCAAACCTTAGCTTATGACACACAAGGAAGTTTAAAAGCAGATATTCCAGTAAATACCAACCTAACCTTCTATGTTAAGGCAGGAGACTATATTGCTAGAATAAGTATGTTTCTTGCTCTGGGGATATTTTTTATAACATTCTTCAGAAAAGAGAAAAAGTAAGTCATGCTTTAAAGTCGTTGCATGAATACAACTTTATTATCCGATAACACTAGCTCACATTTATAACAGATGTTAAGCTAATTTTTGTTCTTTTCTAAATTTTTAAAACATTAAAAGCACCAAAAGTTCTTTTAGCAAATCGCCCTGTGGTACCGCGTTAGATCCTACACCTTTACTTTTTACATCGAATTCGCGCAGTGTTGCAATATTAGCACTTACCTTTTTCATAGGATAATTCCGTAATGCTACGAGATATTCATCTACGAAATACGGATTAATTTTTATTGCTGAAGCCACATTTCTTGGATTCTTATCCGCTAAACCATGAACTTGTAACAATTGCGAGAAAAATGAAAACACTAAAGACACCGTAACCACCATAGGATTGTCCTTCGGGTTTTCGGCAAAATATTTAACAATACGTTGCGCCTTTAGCACATCCCGCGCTCCTATGGCTTTACGTAATTCAAAATTATTATAATCCTTACTAATCCCTATATTTTCTTCGATATGTTCGGGTGTAATCTGACTATCTTTTGGTAATACAATCTGTAATTTATCTAATTCATTACTTATTTTACTCAAATCGTTCCCTAAAAACTCCACTAACATTTGGGCTGCTTTAGGCGTAATGGTATACGATTTTGGCGCTAAAATACGACGAATCCAATCTGCAACCTGATTTTCGTAAAGCTTTTTACTTTCAAAAACAATTCCCGTTTTTTTAATGGTTTTGTAAACAGCCTTACGTTTATCTACCGTTTTATATTTATAGTTTAAAACTAAAATAGTAGACGGTTGTGGGTTTTTAGCATAATCTACCAATTTATCTATAGTTCGCGATAAATCTTGAGCTTCCTTTACAATAACAACCTGGTATTCGGCCATCATAGGATATCGTTTAGCCTGTCCTACAATATCTTCAACAGTCACATCGCGACCATACAATACCATTTGGTTAAAGCCTTTTTCTTCCTCATTTAAAACATGATCTTCAATATAATCGGAAAGCTTATCTATATAATAGGTTTCTTCTCCCATTAGAAGATAAATAGGTTTTAATTTTTTCTCCTTTATATCGGCAACTAATTGTTTTATCTCGTCCAAACTGTAAACTATCTAGGATTATTCCAAAAATACCCTCTTGGAATTTGGTTTTTGAATTTTGAAATCTAACTTTGAAAATTCAAGACTTAGCAATGCAAGAACTAAACTTTCCGAAGTTTTCATTTCGATTCAAAAATAGCGAAAATAAAATTTCTATTTTTGATGATATCCGTAAAAAATTTGTGATTCTTCAACCCGAAGAATGGGTACGCCAACATTGTGTACACTATTTAATACAAGTTAAAGGCTACCCCAAATCACTTATAAATGTTGAAAAAGAATTAATAGTAAACAAGTTACGCAAGCGCTACGATATCGTCATTTTTAATTCCGATGGAAGCATTCATGTTATTGTAGAATGTAAAGCGCCTAAAATAAATATTACGCAAACCACCTTCGACCAAATTGCACGATATAATTTAACCCTGAACGCGAGCTATTTAATGGTTACAAACGGATTAAATCATTATTATTGCCAGATGGATTTTGAAGCCGAAAAATATAATTTCTTACAAGACATTCCTAATTACAAGGCCTAACAGATTATGATAATTGCTATTGCTATATTAAATTGGAATGGAGCAACGTTACTAAAACAGTTTCTACCCTCTGTAATTTTAAATTCGGAAGGCGCCGATATTTATGTAATTGATAATGCGTCTACAGACGAATCTGTTAACCTACTAAAAAAAGAATTTCCTTCGGTACGCATCATATTAAATTCGGAAAACGGTGGCTATGCAAAAGGCTATAACGACGGTTTAAAACACATAGATGCAGACGTTTATTGTTTATTAAATAGCGACATCGAAGTCACTCCTAATTGGCTATCTCCTATAAGAAATGCTTTTAAGCAAGATGCTAAAACCGCTATACTCCAACCAAAAATTTTAGATTTTAAGAATAAAGAGTATTTTGAATACGCTGGCGCCTCTGGAGGCTTTATAGATAAGTATGGCTATCCGTTTTGTCGCGGTCGTATTTTTGACACGTTGGAAAAAGATAACGGACAGTACAATTCTAATATAAATATAGATTGGGCCACTGGTGCTTGTCTGTTTGTAAGATCGGACGTGTTTAACACTGTAAATGGATTCGACAATGCTTTTTTTGCCCATATGGAGGAAATTGATTTATGTTGGCGCACCAGAAATTTGGGGTACACCATAAAGTGTATACCTGCATCGCAAGTTTATCATGTTGGTGGTGCCACGTTAAATGCTTCGAATCCGAAGAAAACCTACCTTAATTTCAGGAATAGTTTATTCACTTTAGTAAAAAATGCAAGCGGAAATATACTCGCTATAATCTTCATTAGAATGCTGTTAGACGGCGTTGCCGGACTTCAGTTTTTATTACAATTAAAATTTAAGCATTTCATTGCAATAATTCACGCACATTTCAGTTTTTACATACAGTTATCGGAAGTATTAAAGGAAAGAAAAACACTTGTACAGCCCCAAAACTACTATAAATCAGAATTAATAGTTTGGGATTATTTTGTAAAAAAGAAACAAAAGTTCAGTGAATTGAAAAATACTTAGCAAAAGTTTTGTTAAACGCTATTTTAACATCTTTTTTTTCATATTTTTGATATGTTTAAATGTAATTTAAGAATTATTATGAAGAAACTAATTTTAAGCAGTGTAGCTGCTTTACTCCTATTATCATCATGTGTATCTAAAAAAGATTACGCAGCACTAGAATCTAAGCAAAAAGAAACTCAAGATTTATTAAATACAGCAACAGTTAAACTGAATAGTTGTTTAACAGAAAAAGCTGCGGCTACTGCTAGAGCGGAAGCCTTGAAAGATCAAATTACCGATTTAATTGACACTAAAGGGAATTTAACAACTCTGACTCAAAAAGGTGCAGAGAACTTAGAGAAATCTTTAGAAAGCATGAAAGAAAAGGATCTTAAAATCACAAGATTGCAAGATGCTTTAACTAGAAAAGACAGTGTTACTTTAGCAGTTGTTACTAGTTTAAAGAAAGAAGTTGGTATTAACGATCCAGACATTGAAATCAATGTAGAAAAAGGTGTTGTATTTATCTCTATTGCTGATAAATTATTATTTAGAAGCGGAAGTTATATCGTAACAGATAAAGCTAAAGATGTTTTAGCTAAAGTTGCTAAAGTTGTAAATAGCAAACCAAACTTTGAAGCTATGGTAGAAGGTCACACAGACAACGTACCTTACAAAAAAGGTGGTATTCTTGAAGACAACTGGGACTTAAGTGTTAAACGTGCTACATCTGTTGTAAGAGTATTACAAGAAATGAACGTTAATCCTGCACAATTAATTGCAGCTGGTAGAAGTCACTACGTACCATTAGTAGATAATGATACTGCAGAGAACAGAGCTACAAACAGACGTACTCGTATTGTTGTACTTCCTAAAATTGACCAATTCTACGAAATGGTTGAAAAAGAAATGAAAAGCATGGTAGAAGCTGATAAGCAATAAGCCATTTTCACTTATATACTAAAAAGCTCAATCGCAAGATTGGGCTTTTTTTATAGCTTTACTTTTGAAAAATTAAAATAGAAGTTTAGCTTTGAGTATCTTTAATTTTAGACAACTAAACAAATAACAAACTCAAAGTAGCATATCATGGCTGAAGACAACATAACCCCACCAGCTTTAATTACACGAGATTGGCTAGCAATAGAACGAACTAAACTCGCAAACGAGCGCACCTTTCTGGCTTATTTTAGATCATTTATGGTGTTTTTAGGAACAGGACTCACCATAATTAAACTACATATACTAGAACAGATGGAATGGTTTGGCATTGTTTTAATCGTTATGGCTCCCATTATATTAGCCATAGGTGCCTATAGATTAATAAAAGTAAGACGTGTTATTAGAGCCCATTATAACGTATAAATGAAAGCAGCCACAGTAAGAGAATTAAAAATAGAATTAAAAGATCAAACGCAAGACGAGCTTATCGCACTATGCTTACGTTTATCGAAGTTTAAAAAAGAAAATAAAGAGCTACTCACCTACTTACTGTTCGAATCTCACGACGAAGCCGAATACATAAACCAAATTAAAACTGAAATCTCGGAACAGTTTACTACCATTAATACCAATAGTTATTTTTATATAAAAAAAAGTGTACGCAAAATATTGCGCCAACTTAAAATCTACGTTAGATATTCAGGAAAAAAAGAAACTGAAGTGGAACTTTTATTATTTTTCTGTGCCGAATTGAAAGCATTTAAGCCGTCTATTAAACGTAATGCGACCCTAACAAACTTATACGACAGGCAGATTGCTAGTATACAAAAAAGCATTTTAACGCTACATGAAGATTTACAATATGATTATACCCTAGAATTGGAACAATTATAAATAGTCTATACTATAATTAGTCATTTTTAACGTGATTTTTCCTGTTTTCACACCTTCTTCTCGCATTTGCTTTCTATCGATAGAGGTGTCTTTTCCCATATAGTTTAATGGAATTTTTAAACGTTCAATTTCAAAATTCACATCTACATGCTCTGGCAATATGGCATCTTCATTTTCAAAATGAAAGTGTAAAGTATAGGTTCCGTTTTTCTTGGTGTTAATTTCCGTTTCCGTAATTCTTGCCTGTACTGTATCTATCAATAAAGTGGCTATGGAAAAATCGGCACGTTTATCGGTAGAAATAATATTAATGGCTTTGTAAGACGCTCCATTTCTTATCTCTTCGCCACGATCTACCGTAATAAACGGATATTCAAACAACTGCTGCAAAGAAAAATCTAATCCTCGTTTCGGAATCATTACAAAGTCAGACGATTCAAACATGGCTTTTTCTCCTTTTGTATAGGTCATTTTAGCATGCTTGGTTGGCATATTTATAAAGCTTATATCTACATCCAATTGTATATCTACTGTAAATGCTTCAACAGTATCCATTCGGGATTTAACAGCTAATAAATCGGCATCAATCTCCTGAGCTACAGCAGTCGAAACACAAAAAAACAAAATAAAAAATCGTATCATCCTATATCTTTTTTATTAAAAACGTAAATACCAATCCCCATAAGTAATGCAATATAAACGCTTAAAAATAGTGTGTTTTGTAATATAGTATCCCAAGGAATTTCGGTATAAAAAAAGTACTGCCAAGTATCGTTTAACTTGGCAAAAAATAAACGGTTAATCCAGCCGATTCCAAAATCTACTTTCAATAAAATATTAGACAGAATTAAAAAAAATGCAGAAACAATCCACGTCTTTGTGGCTTCTTTTAAAAATACTGCAATAGTTAGACTCGCTACCGAAAAAAAGACCATGGAAAATGCACCCGACACAAAAGCCCATTTTAGGCGATATAAAGCATCTTGTTGTTCAAAGAAATTTAGAGCATTTAAGTAGACAATTAAATCTCCTTTTCCGAAAATCCCATACGACAATACAAATGCAGAAAAGGCAACAAAAAATACAACAACTAAAGTAAAAATAACCGCCACGATGTATTTACTTAGAATAAATTTCCATTTACTAATGGGTTGTAACATCATGGCTTGTACAGTTCTGTCTTTATATTCCGATGATAATGTTCCGGATACGATAATCATTAAAATTAAAGGCAAGTGAAACCATAATGTATTTAAAATTAAATAGACTAGAAGGTTTCCGTTAAGCAAACTCCCCTCAAAATAGAAGGTTTGCTTTAAATTATCTAGTAAAATATCTATAATACTAGTACCCTGAAAATATGCACTAACCAATACTACAGCTTCAATTATAAATAAAGCCACCAAAGCATAATAGGTTTTACTTTGCTTGTAGAGTTTATAAAACTCTGAAGAAATTAATGCGCGCATATTTAGGTTTATTGAAACAGTTTATCCATATCTAATTCAGGAACACAGGAGGTAATAAAAATGTGTTCTTCCGATAGTTCTTGAATTAATTTAGGGACTTGGTTAGTACTTATAGAGACCTGTGCAATTTCACCTTTAAAATTTACATTGTACCGTTTTAAAGCTTGAGAAGCTTTTATATTTGGTGCGCTAAAACTAAAACTATTTGTATTTTCTAAAATGATATCCTGCGCGAGCCCCGATTTAATAATTTCACCTGCTTTAATCACATACATCGTATTACATATTTTACTAAGCTCATCAATAATATGAGATGAAATTAAAATGGCCAAATGCTCTTTCTCTGCTAAATCGATAATTAACTTTCTTAAGGCTGAAATTCCTAAGGGATCTAATCCAGAAAAAGGTTCGTCTAATATTAAACATTTCGGGTTATTTAATAATGCAATGGCAATACCCAAACGCTGTTTCATCCCCATAGAGTAATTCCGTACGGGATCTGTTCTATCTGTAGGTAAACCTACTTGTTGCAACCGATTATAAATATCAGTGGAAGTTACTTTTAACCCTTGACTTTTGCAGAACAAACTCAAATTATCGTAAGCATTCAAATAATCGTATAGTGCCGGTTTCTCTATAATTCCACCTATGGGCTTAATTCCCTGGGCTTTTAAATTAACATGGCCAGAATCAGGTTTAACTAGTCCTAAAATAATTTTAAATAAAGTTGTTTTTCCCGCACCATTAGCGCCCAATACCCCACAAATTTCTCCAGCCTTGCATTGCATATTCACGGACTTTAAAACGTGTAATTTATGGTACGATTTACACAAATCGGTTACGACTAACATCATGAAGTTAACTTGGGTTGAATGTCTTTAAAATTGAATTTAGGCGTATAACTACGCTCTAAAAATGTGCGCGACCAGAAAGCTTTACGAAATAAAAACAAAGGATCTTTAACCATAAAATAAGGCACATAATGAAACCATTTCACACCGTGTTGCTTATAGTAATTATTCACTTTATGTTCAATTCCTAATTCACTAGCGGCGACCAAAGCGGCTTCTCGCTGGCATTTAGAAATCATGTAATTTGCAGCAATACGTTTCCTAAATCCGTATTCGAAAAACTGATCTTTTGCCCGTTTGTAATTCTGATAACGCGACCAGCCATCCATTAAAACTAAAAATATGTGGACAAACGAAAAAAGGAAACACCAAATCCAGAAGCCCTGGATCCATAAATTATCTTTTTGAAATGAGGCTTTTAGAAATTTCCAATACACCCAAGATTCTAAGATAAAAAGGAAAAGTGAATAGTATAATAACCTACCTACCCTTAGGTAAGACACAATAGCACATGGCTGTTTCGGTAAATTCACAACTTCCATAATGGAAAAATAAATAAATCTTTAATAGATTCAAATTTTAAACTGTCTTAAAATAAAAAAACCTGTAAAAATTTACAGGCTTTAAATATTTTATCAAGATTTTTTACCTAAAACATCTCTCTTCCTGAGAAATGAAATGCACCTTCAATTGCAGCATTTTCATCACTATCACTACCATGTACGGCATTTTCTCCGATAGATTTAGCAAACAATTTACGAATTGTGCCTTCGGCAGCTTCCGCAGGGTTAGTTGCTCCAATAAGTGTTCTAAAGTCTTCAACTGCATTTTCTTTTTCTAAGATTGCAGCAACGATAGGTCCTCTAGTCATAAATTCTACTAGTTCACCAAAGAAAGGTCTCTCTTTATGTATTGCATAAAATTCTTGAGCATCTGCAATTGTCATTTGCGTTAATTTTAGTGCAACGATTCTAAATCCTGAAGCATTGATTTTTTCTAAAATTGCGCCAATGTGTCCGTTTTCAACCGCATCCGGCTTAAGCATTGTAAAAGTTCTATTTGTTGCCATTCTTTTTATAAATTTGTGCCAAAAGTAATATATTTCTTAAGAAATACAATATAATCGCATATTAAAAAATTGTATCTTCGCCCCTTATGACATCAGCAGAAATCACCCAAATAAAAGTACTTTTAAGTACTCCAAAAAAAATTATAATTGTTCCTCATAAAAATCCAGATGGAGATGCTATGGGGTCTACCTTAGCGTTATATCATTATTTAAAATCGGCTAATCACGATGCCATCGTCATGGCTCCAAACGATTATCCGCACTTTTTAAAATGGCTACCAGGAGACGAAACCGTCTTAAAATATGAGGCCGAAACAGAACGTTGTAATACATTATTACAAGACGCCGACATTATTTTTACATTAGATTTTAATGCCTTACACCGCGTCGGACAAATGGGCGATGGTATTGGAGACAGTCAAGCAATTAAAATCATGATTGACCACCACCAACAACCAGACGATTATGCAAAATTTGTGTTTTCTGACGTTAGTATGAGTTCTACCTGCGAAATGGTATACCTTTTTATACAGATGTTAGGCGACGAAAATAAAGTTACCGCAGATATTGCAACCTGTCTATACACAGGAATTATGACGGATACTGGCTCTTTTAGATTCTCTTCAACAACCAGCCAGACTCATGAAATTGTAGGCAAACTAATTGCGAGCGGTGCGAACAACTCCAATATTCATAATGCCATTTACGATACCAATAGCTATGCTAAACTTCAGCTTTTAGGTTGTGCTTTAAAAAACTTAAAAGTCATTCCTGAATTAAGAACAGCATATATTACCTTGTCTCAAGACGAGTTAAATCAATTCGATTTTAAAAAAGGAGACACCGAAGGTTTTGTAAATTACGGATTATCTTTAGATAATATAATTTTCGCCGCTATTTTTATAGAGCATAAAAAAGATAACATTATTAAAATATCGTTACGCTCTAAAGGCGATTTTTCTGTAAACGAATTCTCTAGACAGTATTTTGAAGGCGGTGGACACACCAATGCTGCAGGAGGAAAAAGCGATTTGAGTTTAGAGGAAACCGTTGAAAAATTTATTACTATATTACCCGATCATAAAAAGGAACTAGTCTCATGAAAAAAATCGGATGGTGTTGTTTGGTCATTTTAAGTGTATTAAGCTGTAAATCTCCAGAGGCAAGACGACCAATTTCTGTAAAAAGTGGTTCGTTTGTAACGGAATCTATAGAGCGAAACATTAAATTATACGAAAACGAGAAAACACGTTTTCAAGATATAATGGATGCAAATCCAGACCAAGACTATTTAACTTCTCAGAACGGCTTTTGGTATACTTATAATACTAAGGTAGAATCGGACTCCTTGCCAAATCCAAATTTTGGAGATCTTGTAAAGTTCGATTATAACGTTAAAAATATAAATGGAGAATTGGTTTATTCATTCTCAGAAACTAAGCCCGACACCTATATTGTAGATAAACAAGAATTATTTACCGGTTTACGCGAAGGACTAAAACTAATGAAAGCTGGAGAAACAGCAACATTTTTGTTTCCTTCTGCAATTGCTTATGGCTATTATGGCGATCAAAATAAAATAAAAACAAATACACCACTTATTTGTAAAGTAACAATTCATTCAATAACCGAAAATTAATTCCACACAATGACATTATTAAAACAATCAATGAAACTATTTTTGCTTGCCCTATTGGTAAGTTTTACTGCATGCGATACTAAATATCCAGATTTAGAAGACGGGATGTATGCCGAAATTAATACAAACAAAGGAACTATGGTTGCTAACCTTGAGTTCGAAAAAACGCCCGTAACTGTAGCTAACTTCGTATCTCTTGCAGAAGGAACTAATACTAAAGTAGACAGTACTTACACAGGAAAAAGATATTACGACGGCCTTACTTTTCACCGTATCATCGATGGATTTATGATTCAAGGAGGTGATCCTACAGGAATGGGAAGTGGAGGTCCTGGTTACAGATTCGCAGACGAATTTAATGATAGTTTAAGACACAACAAACCAGGTATTTTATCTATGGCAAATGCTGGACCTGGCACGAATGGAAGTCAGTTTTTTATTACAGATGTTGCTACTCCTAATTTAGATAACAGACATACTGTTTTTGGTGAATTGGTTATAGGACAAGACGTTCAGGATTCTATTTCTAGTGTAGAAGTTGGCCCAGGCGACAAACCTGTAGAGGATGTAGTAATTAACTCTATAAACATTATTAGAAAAGGTTCTGCTGCTAAAAAATTCGATGCTAACGCTGTATTCTTAGAAAGTTTTAAAGAAATAGAACGTAAAAAAGAAGAAGCTTTAGCTAATTTAGAACGCGCAAAAGAAGACTTTATTAAAGAAAATGAAGCTTTAAAAGGTGAAGTAAAGAAATTAGAGACCGGTGTTGTTATGATTTATACCGAGCGTGGAGAAGGAAGTGTTACACCTACAAGTGCAGATCGTGTACTAATTAATTATGCGGGTTATTTTGAAAACGGTGAGTTATTTGACACGTCTATGGCAGAAATTGCTAAGAAATACAATAAATACCAAGAACAACGTGATGTGCAAGGAGGTTACAAACCATTTCCAATGATATATAACGAACGTGCTGGATTGGTTCCTGGTTTTAGAGAAGCTATGTTAAACATGAATTTAGGCGATAAAGCTCGCGTATTTATTCCTTCTTATTTAGCATACGGAGAAAGAGGTGCACCACCTGTTATTGCTCCAAACACAAACTTAATCTTCGATTTAGAAATTATTGGTTTAGCTGAATAATATTTCACTGTAATACACAAAAAAAGCCGCTATAATTAGCGGCTTTTTCTATATATAATATATTCTATTTTTTAGGAATCTCCTTTAAAATTTCAAGAACAAAGTTCCAGTATTTCTGTACTGAAGAAATACTAGCGCGTTCGTCTGGAGAATGCGCCCCTTTAATTGTCGGTCCAAAACTAATCATTTCCATATCTGGATAATTAGATCCGATTATACCACACTCTAATCCAGCATGACATGCGGCTACATGTGCTTTTTCACCGTACATATTTTGGTAAGTGGTATCTAACACTTTTAAAATAGACGAATCCATATTTGGTGCCCATCCTGGATAATCTCCCGTACACTCCACTTCACATCCTGTTAATTCGAATGCAGAACGCAATGTGTTTGCTAAATCCCATTTAGAACTTTCTACCGAAGAACGTGTTAAACAACCTATTTTAATATGACCGTCTTTTACAAGCACTCGAGCAATATTATTAGACGTTTCTACCAATTCAGGAATATCAGCGCTCATACGGTATACCCCATTATGCGCAGCATATAATGCTCTAGTTAAACCTTCTTGCACACCTAAGTCCATAATAGTTTCAGGTAATTCTACAGCTTCAACAGTCACCTTTAAATCTGGTTCCATCGTTTTTAATTCCTCTTGAATTGTAGCACCTTGAAGTTTCATCTCCAATTCGAAAGCCTCTTGATGAATTGCATCTACAGCAACTATAGCTTTACTTTCTCTTGGTATTGCATTACGTAAACTTCCGCCATCAATTTCAGAAATACGTAATCCGAAGTTTTCAAATCCGTCAAATAATAAACGGTTTAAAATCTTATTCGAGTTTCCTAAGCCTTCATGAATTTGCATTCCTGAATGTCCACCTTGTAAACCATTAACAGTAATTTTGTATCCTAATTTAAATTCAGGAGTTTCTTCTTCTTCATACGTTCTCGTTGCCGTAACATCGATTCCTCCGGCACAACCTACACCAATTTCATCATCTTCTTCGGTATCTAAATTTAAAAGAATGTTTCCTTCCAAAACACCACCTTTTAAACCTTGTGCACCTGTCATTCCGGTTTCTTCGTCTATAGTAAATAAGGCTTCAAGTGGCGGATGTGCAATCTCGTTACTTTCTAGAATAGCCATAATTGTAGCCACTCCCAAACCATTATCGGCACCAAGCGTTGTCCCTTTTGCACGTACCCAATCGCCATCGACATACATGTCTATACCTTGTGTAGCAAAATCGAAAACCGTATCGTTATTTTTTTGGTGAACCATATCTAAATGCGATTGCATTACAATAGGCGCTCTATCTTCCATACCGGCAGTTGCTGGCTTTTTAATAATTACATTTCCAACTTCATCTTCAATAGTTTCCAATCCTAAAGACGACCCAAAATCTTTCATAAAGGCAATAACTTGCTCTTCTTTTTTCGAGGCTCTTGGCACAGCATTTAAATCTGCAAATTTGTTCCAAAGGGCTTTTGGTTCTAGTGCTCTTATTTCTGAATTCATAATTTCGTTTTATAATGTTTCACAAAGGTACGTATTAGCATTAAGCAATTACAAACATTTGCCTATTTTTGAGGCATGCTTAAAAACCCAAAAACATATCTAGCATTTTCGTTGCTTCCCGTATACTTTCTAGTAAAATTCTTATCGAATTACCCAGAAATCATAGAACATTATTATAGTAATGGGATATACCCTATAATCTCTAAAGCACTGCGTTATGGCTTAGGCTGGATTCCATTTTCGTTTGGCGATTTGGTGTATGCTTTCGGTATTATATATATCATGAGGTGGCTGATTGTAAATAGAAAAGGTTTCTTTAGAAATACACAAGAATGGCTTATCGATATTTTATCGGCAGTAACCCTATTATACTTTGCCTTTCATTTGTTCTGGGGCATGAATTATTACCGATTACCTTTACATAAAAATTTAAATCTAGAGGCCGATTATACCACAGAACAACTCGTTTCCGTTACTCGAAAATTAATAAAAACAACCAATGCCCTACAGTTCGAAATTACTAAAAACGACACGGTAAAAGTTGAAATGCCTTATAGTAAATCGGAAATATTTAAACGTTCGGAATCCGGATATAAGAATCTTGAGGAGCAGTATCCGCATCTTGCTTATCAGCCCCGAAGCATCAAAAAGTCCCTGTTTAGTGTACCGTTAACCTATATGGGGTTTAGTGGTTATTTAAATCCGCTGACTAATGAGGCACAAGTCGATTACTTAATTCCCTCTTATAAATTTCCAACTACATCGGCTCACGAAATGGCGCATCAATTAGGTTATGCAGCCGAAAATGAAGCTAATTTTATTGGGTGCTTAGCTACTATAAATAACGATGACATTTACATGAAATACTCCGGATATGCATTTGGACTGCGCCATTGTTTAAACGAAATTTACCGTCGCGACCCCGCACAATACGAGACCTTAGTAGAAACTGTACATCAAGGAATTTTAAAGAATTACGACGAAACACGCACCTTTTGGGAAAGCTATCAGAATCCGTTAGAGCCCATTTTTAAAATGACGTATAACTCGTATTTAGAAGCCAATAACCAGCAAGGCGGTATGGAAAGTTATAGTTATGTCGTGGCCCTTTTGGTGAATTATTTTAACGACAAACCCACACAATACTAAAAAATGTTAACAAAGCGCACTCTTGCTCTCTGTTAACATTTTAAATTAATATATAACTAATTTTAAATTACTCTATTATTTTAGCACCTTCAGGAGCTTCATAAAACGAGTTATCTTGTTTGTCTTTAGAAATTGTCACATCAGAAAATTCAACCTCATTTCTAACTTCTACAGGTTTTCCATCTACCACTTTATACCATTGTATTGCTTTTGGTAATTTCACACCATTTACATCTTGCCAATTTCCGTATTTAATATAGCTGAATTTTTTACTTTTCTCTTTAGCAAAAAACGTCATGGTATAAGCTAACCAAGTCATTTCATTGGTTTTGGCATCATAATAAATTATATATTCATCGTCTGGCGACTCACCTACTCCTGCACCATAAGAAATTTTAATTCCTGGATATTCAACACCTTCAAAACGTAACGGTTCTGCATCAGTGTAAGTAATCCCATCATCCGATAATACAAAAGGCATCGCATAAAAATAGAACATTAAATTATAATAAAAATTAGGTTTTCCTTTGTAAACTGTGGTATCTTTAGAATGTAACCACACATCTTTCCCATTAAAACCTAAATTGTGGTTTGCCATTTCAATATGCGCTTTTCTACTTTTCAAATCGGTAGTTGTAACTTCGGCACCATCTGGCTTTTGCATCGTAAATGCTAAAGTTTGCATTGCATTCCAAGTCTCTAAACCACCGTGCGCTTCAAAAACCTTAGAGATGTGCTCTGGATAGTTTTTAGATGCCGTGTCTTGAGTAACGACCTCTTCTGACGTTGCCTGTTCTGTGATTTTCTTTTCGGTAGATTGCTTACAAGATGCGAAAGCAACAATTAGTAAAAGTAGTAAAGTGTTTTTCATAGTATTTTATAATGATTTACGGTCTTTGACGAATTCAAAAGGTATTAATTACATCTAAAACATTTACTTTTGTTTTTTTTAGTTTATGAAAGATATTACAAGCACTCAAAATAGTTACATCAAACAGTTGGTTCAGTTAAAAGATAAGTCTCGAGACCGCAAAAAATCGGGAACATTTTTAATTGAAGGTCAACGTGAAATTTCCCTCGCTTTAAAAGGGCAGTATACCATAGATACGCTTTTATACTGCAATGATTATATTGACAATATTCAAATTGAAACGTTAACATCGGCCGCTACCGAAATTATTCAAGTCTCTAAAGACGTGTACCAAAAATTGGCCTATCGCGATACTACCGAAGGCGTTATAGCCATAGCTCAATCTAAAACATTAGACTTATCCGACTTGACTTTCGATAAACCTAATCCTTTAATTTTAATTGCTGAAGCTCCAGAAAAACCAGGAAATATAGGTGCGTTATTAAGAACTGCCGATGCCGCGAATGTAGATGCTTTTATTATAGCGAATCCTAAAACGGACTTATACAATCCAAACATTATCCGTTCTAGCGTGGGTTGCGTGTTTACTAATCAGGTCGCTTCAGGAAGTACAGCAGATATTATTTCGTTTTTAAAATCTAAAAACATTAATATTTTTTGTGCGGCATTACAAGCTTCAAAACCTTATCACACTCAAGACTATACCACAGCAACAGCTTTGGTGGTTGGTACCGAAGCTACAGGTTTAAGCGAAGCGTGGAGAAATCAGGCCACACAAAATATTATTATTCCAATGCAAGGCGAAATCGATTCTATGAACGTTTCTGTAGCCGCGGGAATTTTAGTTTTCGAAGCTAAACGTCAGCGGCAATTCGCTTAATTTTTCAGTTAAATTCCCATTTTAATTTATGACTTCTACGACCTTATTTTATATTATAATTGCCATAATTATTATCGATTTTATAGTCGATAAGGTTTTGGATGCCTTAAATGCTAAACATTTTAACGATGCATTACCTACAGAGCTACAAGTTGTTTATGATGACGAAGCGTATAAAAAATCGCAACGCTATAAGGCAACAAATTATAAATTTGGTTTAATAACATCTACCTTTTCTATTGTTTTAACCTTAGTCTTTTTAGCACTAGATGGCTTTGAGTTTGTAGATAATATTGCCAGAAGTTTTAGTGATAATTCAATTATTATAGCCATTATTTTCTTTGGAATAATAATGATGGGAAGCGATATCTTAACGACGCCTTTTAATTACTATCAGACTTTTGTTATTGAAGAACAATTCGGATTTAACAAAACCATGAAGACCACGTTTATTATAGATAAGATAAAAGGTTGGTTTATGCTTGCCATAATTGGAGGTGGAATTTTGGCCCTTATTATTTGGTTTTACGATATAGCAGGCGAACAGTTTTGGCTTTATGCTTGGGCTTTAATTGCTGTATTTAGCCTATTAATGAATATGTTTTATGCCAAATTAATTGTACCTCTTTTTAACAAACAAGTGCCTTTAGAAGATGGTAGTTTACGAGAAAAAATTTCTAATTATGCAAACACTGTAGGTTTTAAATTAGATAATATTTTTGTTATAGATGGCTCTAAGCGCAGTACCAAAGCCAATGCGTATTTCTCTGGATTTGGAAGCGAAAAACGAGTTACTTTGTACGATACTTTAATTAACGATTTAACCGAAAACGAAATTGTGGCTGTACTCGCTCACGAAGTTGGGCATTATAAAAAGAAGCATATTATTTTTAATCTGGTGGCTTCTATTTTACTTACAGGCGTAACTCTTTTTGTGTTATCGCTATTCATTTCAAACCCGTTATTATCTCATGCTATTGGTGTTGAGATTCCTAGTTTCCACGTGGGATTAATCGCCTTCGGATTGCTTTACAGTCCGATAAGTGAGTTAACTAGTCTTGTAATGAACATTTTCTCGCGAAAGTTTGAATATCAAGCCGACGATTATGCTAAAAACACTTATAATGCTAACGACTTGATAACGTCACTTAAGAAATTATCTAAAACCAGTTTAAGCAATTTAACGCCACATCCGGCGTATGTGTTTATGCATTACTCGCATCCTACCCTATTTAGTAGGATTCAAAATTTAAAGCGGAAATAGCTCTTTATAATTTACAATAGCGGCGATAACAAACGTGCGATTTTTTCTGACAGTTCATGGTACCAGGCACGTTCCTTCCAGCGTTCTAAATCAATTTCGGACGCATGATTTAAATCATCGTAAAAGGCATCTTTAAGTTGTTTATTTATATCACGATCGTAAACAATAGCGTTCACTTCGAAATTTAAATCGAAACTACGCATATCCAAATTTGCCGAACCTACAATAGCTATTTCACTATCTATAGCCATGGTTTTAGCATGAATAAACCCCTTAGTATAGCGATATATTTGAACTCCAGACTCAAGCAATTCTGTATAATAAGAACTCGCTGCCGCATTTACAATTCTAGAGTCTGAGCTTCGTGGCACTAATAGTTTTACGTTAACGCCACTCATTGCTGCAATGCATAAGGCATCCATTATACTTTCGTTAGGCACAAAATACGGAGTCGTTATTAAAATTTCCTCTTCGGCGAGATTAATAGCTTGCAACAACGAATATAAAATGGTTGGTGTTTCAGAATCCGGTCCGCTAGCCGCTATTTGAATAGCTACATTAGACTTGGTCTTGAAAGAATCTAACTCAGGAAACAAATTGCCTTCTGGCTCAATCTCGCAATTCGCACAGAAATTCCAATCGCATAAAAACAGATATTGCAAATACCAAACTGCTGGACCTTGAATCTTTAAATGCGTGTCTCTCCAATAGGTAGTAGTTTTTGTATTTATGTCGTTTATATAACTATCACTAACGTTTATCCCGCCAACAAAACCAACACGACCATCGATTACAATAATTTTACGGTGGTTGCGGTAGTTCATTCTATTGGCTAAATAGATCAATTTAATTTTATAAAACGGATACGCCTCTACGCCTGCCGCTCTCAATCTTAATACCAAACTCTTACGAATAGAACTGCTACCATAATCGTCGTACATAAATTTGACTTGGATACCTTCTTTGGCTTTTTTAATTAAAAGTGCTTCTATTTTTTTTCCCACGACATCGTCTGTGAAAATATAATACTCGAAATGAATATGATGCTTGGCCGCTTCAATAGCTTTATACACTTCTGGGAACTTCTGTTCTCCATTAATTAATAAGTCAACTTCATTTTTATTGGTTAACGGACTCGAAATTTCTTTAAACAATAAGCGGACTAACTTTTTATTTGAGGCGAATAATTCCTTCTTGTTTTTAATAATTTTATTCGCATAATCCTGCAATTGAATTTCTAATCGGTTTTCTAACTTAATATTATTAAAGAGTTTTTTACTGTAAATTTTCCGTGTTCTATAATTCATTCCAAATGAAAAATAGAAGATAATTCCGAACACAGGAACAAAGATTACCAACAGTAAATACGACAAGGTTTTAGAAATGTGATTGGTATCGTAAATCACACGCAAGCACACCAAAGGCACAATAATTCCATAGGTGATTTTTAAAATTAGAGTCCAATCCATAAATTAAGTAGTACTAGTGTGTTTGTTTTTTTCTTCAATCCATCGCGACATAAACTTTGTACTTTGCATGCTATGGTGTTGTAATAACGTGCCTGTAAAATTATGTAAACGATGAGATTTTAAATGCGTTTGAAGATAAACTATATGTGCTAAAAACTGTTGTTGAAAGTACGACTTATTAAATCGCGAATTAAAATTTTTAAATCCGTGGTCTTGTTTTTTAGTCCACAACGTTTTATTTGTGTAAAGCTCAGTGGTTTTCGCAACAAATTCCTCTACATCATCGGCTATAAAACCATTGGGTTCTTGCGCGCCAAACATTCCTTCTGCCGCGATAGAAGACATCGCACAAGGCGTTCCGTTTATCATCGCATCTACCAATTTCCCTTTTAATCCAGCTCCAAAGACTAATGGTGCCATACAAATTTTGGCATGTTTCATCACTTCATTCACATCGTCTGCAAAACCTTTTATATAAAATCGATCTTTAGGATGATGCAACTGGTTTACTTTTTGAGACGCATAAGCGCCATAAACATGTATTTCTGCTTTTGGAAGTTGCTTTTTTATAAGTGGCCAAAGGGTTTGTTTTAAATACAACACCGATTGATAATTGGGTTCGTGTAGAAAATTTCCGATCGTAACAACATGTTCACGATCTTGAAAATCGGGTAAATGCTTCTGCTCTATTTCAGAGATGGAATCGCACATAAACGGTATATACAGCAGTAAGTTCTCAGGCAACTTAAATTTTTGAGTCAAAATATCTATTTCAACTTCAGAAATCATAAGGCTTACATCGCACCTATAAATGCTAGCAATTTCACGCTTCGCAAATTCATTAAACAAGTAATCGTCATTAAATGTAGCTTTATCTTTAAACGCCTGTTGTCTTCCCTTACGTAAACAGTGCAAATCTTCGGTATCTAAAATTTTCAACGCATCCGGACAATGTTCGGTTACACGCCAACCAAACTGTTCTTCCATTAAAAAACGATCGAAAAGCACAATATTGGGTTGCAATTCATTTAAAAATGCATCAAAACTAGAGTTGTTTAAAGCAATGGTTTCTTCCCTAATTCCCAGCACTTTTAAATCTGCTCCTCGCTCACTTTTACAACTTGGACTCGCGAAAGTGATTTGAAAATTTTGGGACTGAAAGGCTTCAATGAGTTGCATCATTCTGCTTCCTGCGGCAGACGATTTTGGCTCTGGCCATACAAAACCAATAATTAATACGTTTGTCATAGGTTATTGTGGCTTCGGTAATAAAGTCAGTTTAATTCGAACATGTTCTGCCCATTCTTTAATACTCGAAATATCTGCTTCCGATAATTTAGCTTCGGAATGTGCTAAAGTATAAGACTCTAATGGCATCTCTTTAGCTTCAACCATTTCAATTAACTCTTCAATTTTATGATCTTTTTTCTTAATCGAATAACTGTTCCATTTACTTACATTAAAATGTTTTTTTCCATCGTTAACATGTTCTGCCAACCAATAGTTCACGGGTGTTATATGACTATACCATGGGTATCTAGTATAATCGCTATGGCAATCGTAACAAGATTCTTTTAAAATAACCCTAACAGGTTCTGGAGGATTTGTCTCTTCAAGAAAGGGTTCTATAGATGTTAAATCTCCTGTATTTTGTTCTGGTTTAAAAAACTGAGCAATTACAAACACCACTAAAATTAGCAGTAATATTTTCTTAAGACCTTTCATTTATTTAAATTTAGTAATTAAAAATATAACAAATAAGTGACTACAGCACAACTTTACGAACAATTAAATGATGTGGATCACTCTCGTGAAAAACGGGTGCAATACACCCAACTTATTATAGATAACCCGTCATTAATTGATAATTTATTAGACATCTTATTTATGGTAGACGATAGATTATCCTGTCGTGCTGGGTGGGTTTTAGAATTTGCCTGTAAAAAAAACCTACTCCTCGTGCTCCCTTATATAGATAAATTTACCTCTAAAATACATCTTGTGCATTTAGATTCTGCCGTTCGTCCCGTGGCAAAAATATGCGAATATTTGGCGGAAAAAATTAATATCTCGGAAAATAGTACTTTAAATTTCTTGTTTTCACAGCAACATAAAGAACGTATCATTTCGGTATGTTTTGATTATATGATTACTAACGAAAAAGTAGCGACAAAAGCGTATGCTATGTCCACTTTATATGCATTGGGAAAGGAGTTTCCATGGATTCATCCCGAGTTAGCCATTATTTTAGAACGTGACTATCTTAGCCAAAGCGCTGCTTATAAAGCTAGAGCCCGCAAAATTTTAAGACAAATTAATGGCAAAAAATAAGATATTCAAACTCTTAACATTTCTATGAAATATTTAACGAAATCCTTTTATAATATCTCCTAAAAAAGGCAAGGAATACGTATATTTGCGCTTTAAAAAAATTAACTACACATGTCAATATCAACACTTAATGCTATCTCGCCTATAGATGGTCGTTATAGAAGCAAAACAAGTTCTTTAGCTCCTTATTTTTCTGAAGAAGCTTTAATAAAATATAGAGTTCAGGTAGAAATTGAATATTTTATTGCGCTTTGCGAAATTCCGTTACCACAACTTAAAGATTTCAACACTAATCTTTATGGAGATTTACGTGAGATTTACAAATCGTTTTCAACTGAAGATGCTTTAGCAATTAAGAAAATTGAAAGTGTTACAAATCACGATGTTAAAGCTGTTGAATATTTTATTAAAGAAAAATTCGATGCTTTAAATATTTCTGAATTTAAAGAATTTATCCACTTCGGATTAACTTCTCAAGACATAAACAATACGGCGGTTCCGTTAAGTATTAAAGAAGCTTTAATAGAGGTTTATTTACCAAAATTTAAAGTACTTAAAGACAAATTGCAGGATTTAGCTCAAGAATGGAGCGATGTTCCTATGTTGGCTAGAACACATGGTCAGCCAGCATCTCCTACACGTTTAGGAAAAGAAATAGACGTTTTTGTGGTCCGTTTAAGCGAACAATTTAAATTACTAGAAACGGTTCCTCATGCTGCAAAATTTGGTGGTGCAACAGGAAACTACAATGCCCATAATGTGGCTTACAAAAATATAGACTGGAAAGCATTCGGAAGTAAATTTGTACAAGATACTTTAGGATTACACCATTCCTTCCCAACCACACAAATTGAACATTACGACCATATGGCTGCGATGTTCGATAACTTAAAACGTATCAATAACATTCTTATCGATTTAGATCGCGATGTGTGGACTTACGTTTCTATGGATTATTTTAAACAGCGTATTAAAGCTGGTGAAGTTGGAAGTTCTGCTATGCCGCATAAAGTAAACCCTATAGATTTTGAAAACAGTGAAGGGAACTTAGGTATTGCAAATGCTCTTTTTGAATATTTATCTTCTAAATTACCGGTATCAAGATTACAACGTGATTTAACAGACAGTACAGTTTTAAGAAATATTGGTGTCCCTTTTGGCCATACATTAATTGGTTTTGAATCGACTTTAAAAGGGCTAAACAAATTACTTATTAATAAAGATAAATTTGCTCAAGATTTAGAAAACAATTGGCCAGTAGTTGCTGAAGCGATTCAGACCATTTTACGTCGCGAAGCCTATCCTAATCCTTATGAAGCTTTAAAGGGATTAACACGAACAAATGAAAAAATAAACCAATTGTCTATTTCAAATTTTATTGATACCTTAGAAGTATCTTCTGAAATTAAAGAAGAATTAAAGGCTATTACTCCTAGTAATTATACAGGGATTTAAAAATTAATATGTTTTCAGATAAAACTTCGTTTACATTAGCGATTGCTGTTTCTTTAGGATTTATAATATCTGGGATACTAGATATATTAGATAATATTGTTGTAATTGCGCTAATATCGGTAGCATTTATTCTGGTTGTAGCTAATTTATTTACTGGTGGTAAAGCGCCAATTAAGGATTATAAAAAGAAAGATTCAACCAAAGAAAACATGAATATTGATTCGGATTAATTTTTAACCGTCTCATACATAATATACAAAAGCAGCTGTTTACGGCTGCTTTTTTTATTCTTCTTCGTCTCCTAAAGCACGTTTTAAAACAGACTCCGGTAAACTCTTTTTAGATGTGGCTCCCATTTTCTTTAACTTCTGAACTCTAGAGATTAAGTTTCCACGACCATCAAATAATTTATTCATGGCCAAAGCATAGTCTTTTTTAGCATCGTCTAGTTTCTTACCAACACCTGTTAGGTCTTTTAGTAAGCCATCAAACTTATCGTATAAAGCACCAGCCTGATTGGCAATTTCTTTTGCATTACGTTGCTGTTTTTCGTTATTCCACATGGTATCAACTGTACGCAGAGTCGCCAATAAAGTCGCCGGTGTTACGATAACAATGTTTTTTTCGAAGGCTCGATTATACAAGGAATTATCGTCGTTAATAGCTACGGCAAACGCGGGTTCTATCGGAATAAAAAGCAGTACGAAATCTGGAGATTCCATATCGTATAAATCTTGATAGTTTTTAGCAGAAAGCTGATCGACATGTCGACGTATAGAATTAACGTGTGCTTTTAAATATAAAGCCCGATCGGTATCTTCCTCGGCATTTACTAAACGTTCATAGTCCGTTAAAGATACTTTACTATCTATAATCATGCGCTTATTATCCGGTAAATGCAAAACCACATCAGGTAACACTCTAGTGCCATCGGGACGCGTAAAATGTTGCTGTACAAAATACTCTCTATCTTTTTCTAACCCCGACTTTTCGAGTACGCGTTCCAAGACCAGTTCTCCCCAGTTTCCTTGCAATTTGCTGTCACCTTTTAAAGCTCGGGTTAAATTGGTAGCTTCTTTTGTCATTTGAACATTCAGATCTTTAAGCCCCAACAATTGTTCTTTTAAAGCAGAATGCATACCTATACTTTCCTTCTGAGATTCTTCTACACGTTTTTCGAAACCTTGAATTTTTTCGTGCAACGGATTTAAAATTTGTTTTAAATTTTCTTTATTCTGAAGTGTAAATTTTTCAGACTTCTCCTCTAGAATTTTACTCGCCATCAATTCAAAATCCTTGCGAAGCTGTTCTTGTTGCTTTATAACATCTTTTTCACGCTGTAAATTTTGTTGCCTTAGGTTTTCAAATTCGGAATTTCTACGGGTTAATTCTGTATTTAAAAACTCTTTTTCTCTGCGGATGTCTTCTCGATCGCTTTCAATTTTTAAAATGTTTTTCTGAAGTGTCTCCAACTGAACTTTAAAGGCATCCTCCTGCTTCAAGTTTTGAGACATTGTATCTTTTTTATATTCAGAAAACTGCTGAAGCAATTGCGCATAGCGTTCTTCTATCCTACTATATTCACCTTTATTTTTTAAATTAGACAGTGTAAACCCGATAACCATTCCTACGAGAGCAGAAACGCCTATTGATGCCAATAATATAATAGTATCGTTCATGAAATTTGTTTGAAAGGACTCAAATATAGTCGTTTTTAGTCGAAGGAAAAGAATGCAAATACTAAGATTTCACACTTATTTATTCACACGAAAGCTTCCTGTAGAAGCGTCAAACTGAATTAAATCATCGGGAAATAAAGTACTAAACACGCCTTGCTGAATTAAATTACATGGTGAATCGGACACCACGCGCTCTGGAGTCATTACAATTAAGGTATCGCAAAGTTGAATCGCCAAATCGATTTCGTGAGACGAAAACAAAATGGTTTTCCCTGTTTCTTTAGCTAATTTCTGAAGTAATTTAAGAATATAGGCTTTGTGATACATATCTAAATGCGTAGTTGGCTCATCTAAAATAATTAAATCTGTATCTTGAGCTAGCGCACGAGCAATCATGACCTTTTGAAGTTGCCCATCGCTTAATTCAAAACATTTTTTATCCTTTAAAGATTCAATATTGGTAAGTTTTAAAGCGTGATCTACTTGCTCTAAATCTACATCAGATAAAGTCCCAATCCAATTGGTATAGGGCTGTCTTCCCAATGCAACCAACTCGAACACCGACAAGTTTTTAGAGGTTAATTTTTCGGTAAACACTATACTTAATACTTGCGCCAACTCTAAAGCATCATAAGTTGTAACCGCTTTATTATTTATAAAAACCTGTCCGCTTAACGCCGGTTGTGTATTGGTAAGCGTACGTAACATGGTCGATTTTCCGATACCATTTCCTCCTACTAAACCAATCAATTCTCCTGTTCTTAGCGCAATATTAATATCTTTAGAAACCACATGTACGTTCTTTTTAGCACGGTACCCAATAGATATGTTTTCAGTTTTTAAAACGATATGTGTGCGTGTATCTTTCATCTTAAAACATCAAATTTCGTTTTCTTACTAATAACCATATCACGATAGGTGCTCCAACTAAAGAAGTAATGGCGTTAATAGGTAACGTATAATCACTATTAGGAATCTGTGCAATGGTATCGCAAATCAGCATAATAATACCGCCAAACAAGAGCACTGCAGGTAACAATATTTTATGATTAGAGGTATTAAATACTAGCCGTGTTAAATGCGGAATCGCGAGTCCGATAAAGGCAATAGGACCAGCAAAAGCCGTAATGGTTCCTGCTAGTAAACTTGTCGCTACTATAATAAACAAGCGACTTTGTTTAATATTAAGACCTAAACTTTTGGCATAATTATCGCCTAACAATAATGTGTTTAGTGCCTTTATAGATGCTAAACTAAGGACTAAACCAACGCCATAAATGAGTGCAAAAACACCCAATTCTACCCACGATAAATTTCCTAAACTTCCAAAGCCCCAAAACACGTAGCGCTGTAGCTGTTCGGCCGAACTAAAATAAGACAACACACCTACAATGGCTCCTGTTATACTTGCAAACATGAGTCCGATAATTAAAATCGCCATGGTATCTCGTACTCTAGACGACACAATTAACACGGATAAAAGCACTAAAAAACTACCTAAACTAGCCGCTATAACAACGCTCCATTTTGAAGTAAGCAAAACGGCAAAAGCGCCACCAAAAAGTCCTGAACCTAAAATTACTAAAGCAACACCTAAACTCGCTCCAGAACTTATTCCTAGCACAAATGGTCCCGCTAAAGGATTTCTAAATAAGGTTTGCATTAAGAGTCCTGAAATGCCTAATCCCGAACCGACTAAAATGGCTGTAATGGCTTTTGGTAATCTGTAATTTTGAATGATATAGCTCCAAGATTCATTTGTAGCTGTTCCAAGAACACTATCAAATACAGCATGTAACGGAATAGAAACCGAGCCCAAACTTATATTAATAAAAAAACAACAAACTAGTAGTGCAATAAGCACTATAAAAGCAGTTGAATATGTCTGTTGATTTGGCAATTAATTTAGTTTTTTAAAGAAGAACAACTCATGATCTTGAAGTAATTCTGGGTGGCAAATTTTAATTAAATCTTTAAGTACCAAATCCGGCCTAGCTTGGCCCAATTCGTAATACAATACACCGCCCGTTTCGCCTTTGGTATTAGACATAGAATATACGTTTTGTTTCTTAAAAGCATCGAATTTAGTGTAATGAATATTCGCTTTTTCCAATTCTTGTAAACTTCCATAAATAGATGGATTAATCCAAATCTTTCCCATTTTAGCCTTGTTAAAAACGGTTTCGAAATTTAAAGCTAAGCTTCCCGAACCTTGTGTGTTTTTCCACAGGTAATTTGCATTTGCATCCTTTAAAAGCTGTGCTTCCGAGCTTGTTCCATTTGGCATATACCAAACATCTTTATACATGGCTCCACTAAATACACTCGGTCTATTTTCTACATTTTGGGCCAGGGTTTTGGCCATAACATATTCCGTTTCAATGGTATTATAAACAGATTCTGCTTTGTCTTCCTTATTAAAAAGCACCCCAAAAAGTTTAATCCATTCGGCTTTTGCCAGCGGTGTTTCTTCCACCCAATCGCCATTATAAATCACCGGAATATTAGCCTTTTTAACCGTTTCCATAGAGGCATTATTTCCATCGACTCCAAAAGCAATCACCACCTCTGGACGTAATTCTAAGAGTACTTCTGTATTTACACCCTCATTTTTACCAAGTTCGCGAACGGCCTTATTATCTATTCGTGTTCTTATCTTTTCTGAAGACACATATTGTGTTCCCGGAAAGCCGACTAGCTTCTCATCTTCTCCCAACAACTCTAAACCAGGTAAATGCGTTGTCGAAGTGACTACTATACGTTCTATAGGAATAGAAATTATAGATTCGAAATCGTCTGTATTTAAATCTGCTTTATCCATCTGATTTTTATCGATCAATGCAAATTTATAACTCTTATCGGCTTTGGGCCACGGACTGTAAATTTCTAAAACTTTATAGTTTTTATACGATTTAACCGAAAAGCCTTTAGCATGTTTCAAGACTAAATCTATACTTTGCTCTGGTACGTCTTTAACCGCCTTAGCGTCGTTTTTACAACCGAAAGCGCATACCAAAAGTATAATAACCAAAAATTTTAACTGTAAAGGTTTCATTTTATTGAAATTTGAAAAGTGAATTACATTGGCTAAAAATGGACAAATGCACACCTAATTTTAATATAAAATACACCTCAAATGTAAGCATATAAATTTCAGACGAAATACATATTTTTAATTTTTTAGCTGAAAATGCCTCAGTAATTTTCAAACTATGCGACAAAAAAACAGGTTTTATATTATAGTAGAAATAAAAACATTAGTTTTGCCACGAATTTTGGTTCATATTATTATTAAATAATGGATTAAAAGGGAATTGAGTGTAAACCTCAAACTGTTCCCGCAACTGTAATCTTAGTTTTGCTTTGCAAAATGCTTGTTAATACAACTTCAAGACACCACTGGTTTTAATTTAAAATTGGGAAGGTAATTAACAAGACGAAAGTCAGGAGACCTGCCAAATTCAGCTAAACTAATTGACTTTCGGGTAAAGAGTCTTAAAATATATGGAAGAAAAACTAATACTTTATTTTTTATTATTTGCATGTGTTCTTACACCTTTTTGGGTCTTGAATCACTTAATTCAGAAACGTGGTTATCTCCATTTTTTTAATAATTGGCAAATAAAAGCATCTTATAACACCCCCATTTATTCTAAATTATATCGATTAGGCGTGCAATCTATTCCGCGCCTTTATAAACGGCGTCTGAAGGGCGTAAAACGCTATTTTCAATCAATTAAAATTTAGATTTAAAACCATCAAAACAGTATAAAAAAATTACTTAAACCTTAATATATAATTAATTAAACTATGAAAAAGATAAACAAATTTTTAGTACTTGCCTTAGCAAGCACGGCCTTTTTAAGTTCATGTAGTACTGACGACGACGATGGAACTCCAAATATCCCTCAAGGCGATTACGAAAATGGAACTTTCGTATTAAATGAAGGTGCATTTACACAAAACAATGCCTCTATCTCGTTTATAAATGCAATCGACGAATTGACTAATGATATATATCTTACTAAAAATGGTGATACTTTAGGAGATGTGGCCCAAAGTATGGCTTTCGAAGATAACAAAGCTTACATCGCAATTAACAACTCTAGCGTTGTAAAAGTGATGGACCGTTATACTATGATGGACATTACAACCATTTCTAATGATATTTATACACCGAGATACATGGTGTTTGAAGATGACAAAGGATACGTTAGTAACTGGGGAGATCCTAACGATTCTACAGACGATTTTATAGCCGTAATAAACAGCAATACCAATACAGTAGAAGCCACAATTTCTGTTGCTGAAGGTCCAGAAGCTTTGGTTGAAGAAGACGGTAAATTATATGTAGCACATAAAGGTGGTTACGGTTTTGGGAATACCATTTCTGTAATTAATTTAGCGAACAACACTGTTGAAACCACTATAATTGTAGCAGATATTCCAGACACTATGGAAGAAGAAGATGGTTATTTATACGTATTATCTTCAGGAAAATATGATTGGTTTACTGGTGAAGAAACTTCAGGTGCTATTACAAAGATTAAAATGTCTGACAATTCTATAGATGAAGTATTAGATTTTGAAGTTGGTGTACACCCATCTCATTTAAAAATTGAAGATGATATTATGTACTATACATTAGGAACTGAAGTATACACGAAAGGACTAAATGATGCCTTACCAACCACAGCACTAATCGATGTTGCTTCTCAGGGTGCTTTCGGTATTTACGGATTTGAAGTAGAAGACAACATTATATACATTGGAGATGCTAAAGACTACGCTTCAGCTGGAGCAGTATATACGTATACGACTTCTGGAGCATCCCTAAATTCATTTACCACTGGTATTTCACCAAACGGATTTTATTTCAACGATTAATACCCCAAATACATCATTAACCCATAAGAATCGTCTAGAAAGTAATTTTTAGGCGATTTTTTATTTCTGTGATACTCTGAATTTTTAGGGTTTATCTATACTTACTTGGCCTTTATAAAGCATTGTTATACTTTTAGCATTCATTTAAACCAAATATTATGATATCGAGCAACACCTATTTTGAAGGCAATGTAAAATCTTTAGGCTACCAATCGGCAACCGGAGCATCGACTTTAGGCGTTATGGAAGCAGGAACTTACGAATTTGCAACCGACAAACATGAAATTATGAATGTTATTGAAGGTACAATGACTGTATTATTACCTGGATCTAGTAGCTGGGAAACGTATAAAGCGGGAGAAGCTTATCAGATAGAAGCTAATAAAACGTTTCAAGTTAAAGTGTCTGAGCAAACGTCTTATTTATGTCAGTATAAATAATAGCATACATCCTTATTACATACCATTACGTTTCTATTTTCAGACCATGAAAAATGCGTAAAAAACAAAAGGCTGTCTAATCAAATTAGACAGCCTTTTTTATATGTAAAATGTATACCTATTAAAATACAAATAATGGTCTATCGGCCATAAGTGCATTTACTTTAGTTCCAACAGCAGCTAAAACAGCTTCGTCTTCTAAGTTCATAATCACTTCGTCAACCAAGTCTACAATAGTTTGCATATCGCTTTCTTTTAATCCACGTGTAGTTACTGCAGCCGCTCCAATACGAATACCAGAGGTTACAAATGGCGATTTATCATCGAAAGGCACCATGTTTTTATTTACAGTAATATCTGCTTTTACCAATGCTTCTTCTGCTTGTTTACCAGACACATCTTTATTTCTTAAATCGATAAGCATCATATGGTTATCTGTTCCTCCAGAAATAATATTATACCCTTTTGCTACAAAAGCATCTGCCATAGCCGAAGCATTTTTCTTAACTTGTAACATATAAGTAAGGTAATTATCTGTAAGGGCTTCACCAAAAGCAATCGCTTTCGCCGCAATAATATGCTCTAGAGGTCCACCTTGGTTTCCTGGGAATACAGCAGAATCGAATAAAGAAGACATTTTTCTTTTGTTTCCATTTTTAAGTGTAATTCCGAAAGGATTATCGAAATCTTCACCCATCATAATCATTCCTCCTCTTGGTCCTCTTAACGTTTTATGCGTTGTAGTTGTAACCACGTGACAATGAGGAATTGGATCGTTTAAGATTCCTTTTGCTATTAAACCTGCAGGATGAGAAATATCGGCCATTAAAATAGCACCAACACTATCTGCAATAACACGGAATTGTTTAAAATCGATATCACGTGAATATGCAGAAGCACCAGCAATTATTAATTTTGGTTGCTCTTTAGTAGCAATTTCTTGAATCTTATCGTAATTTAAAACTCCTGTTTCTTGGTCTACACCATAAAAAGAAGGATTATATAATTTTCCAGAGAAATTTACTGGAGAACCATGCGTTAAATGTCCACCGTGAGATAAATCGAAACCTAAAATTTTATCACCAGGTTTTAAGCACGCTGCAAAAACAGCTGTATTTGCCTGACTTCCAGAGTGTGGTTGCACGTTTACATAGGCCGCTCCAAAAAGTGCTTTTGCGCGATCGATCGCAATTTGCTCTACTTCATCTACCACCTCGCAACCGCCATAGTAGCGTTTACCAGGATAACCCTCAGCATATTTATTTGTTAAAACAGATCCTGCAGCTTCCATTACTTGGTCGCTTACAAAGTTTTCTGAAGCAATTAACTCTAAACCATGTAGTTGGCGTTGTTTTTCTGCTTCTATTAATTCAAAAATTTGTTCGTCGCGTTGCATAATTTTATTTATCGTTAAAAATTAGTCAAAAATAACAAATAGATTAGTTAAATACACCAAAAAACATATATTTGAATATAATTTATTAAACAAACAACAAAACAACGTTATGCAAATATCAGCCAACAATCCAGGTCGTAAGACATGGCTACATGTCGACAAGAATTCGGATTTCCCTATACAGAACATTCCTTTCGGTGTATTTCTTACTCGAGACGATATCATTACTATAGGAACGCGTATTGGAGATACAGCAATCGATCTTGGTGCACTACATCAATTGGGTTACTTTAGCGACATTCCATTAACAGATGATATTTTTCTTCAAGACACTTTAAACGATTTTATTGCCGACGGTAGAAAAACATGGCGTGCGGTACGTAATAAAATTGCTGATATTTTTGATATTGATAATGATATTTTAAAAAATAACAAAAAACATAAGGAAGTTGTATTGTTTCGTTTAGATGAAATTGAAATGCAATTGCCTATAGAAATTGGAGATTATACCGATTTCTATTCTAATATTGAGCATGCTACTAATCTTGGAACCATGTTTAGAGGTCCAGAAGAACCTTTACTTCCTAACTGGTTACATATACCAATAGGTTATCACGGTAGAAGTTCGTCTATAATCCCTTCTGGAATTCCAATTCATAGACCGCAAGGACAAACCTTACCTCAAGGTGCAAAAGACCCCGTGTTCGGTCCGTCTGAACGAATAGATTTTGAATTAGAATTAGCGTTTATTACAACTGATGCTAACGATTTAGGGGAACCAATTCCTGTAAATGAAGCTGAAGAATATATTTTTGGATTAGTCCTTTTTAACGATTGGAGCGCTAGAGATATCCAAAGTTGGGAATACGCACCGTTAGGTCCGTTTTTATCGAAAAACTTTGCCTCTTCCATGTCGCCTTGGATAGTAACTTTAGATGCCTTAGAGCCGTATAGAGTTCAAGGTCCGAAACCTATTAAAGCGCAAATGCCTTACTTACAAACTAAAGGTAAGAAAAGTTTCGATATCAATTTAGAGGTTGCTATTCAACCCAAAAAAGCGAAAGAAACAGTTGTTTGTCGTTCAAATTTCAAACATATGTATTGGAATATGTCACAACAACTTGCTCACCATACCATTAATGGTTGTCCTGTAAACTCAGGAGATTTAATGGGAAGTGGTACCATTTCTGGCCCAACACCAGAATCTTTAGGTTCGATGCTTGAATTAACAGTTAAAGGCACAAAACCTATTACTTTAAAAGATGGAACAGAGCGTAATTTTATAAATGATTACGATACAGTTGTTATGAGAGGATATTGTGAAAACGATGGTAGTCGAATTGGTTTTGGAGAAGTTAAAACCGAATTACTTCCTGTATTTATACCGAAGAAAAAATAACATATAATAAAAATCCCGATGATACATCGGGATTTTTATTGCTTTATACGATTCGACGCTTATAAACTTTTATCTATAATATCTTGAACACATTCTGGATTTAATAACGTACTTGTATCTCCTAAATTACTAATATCTTTTCCTGCGATTTTTCTTAAAATACGACGCATAATTTTACCTGACCTAGTTTTTGGCAAGCCTTCTGTAAACTGAATTTTATCTAATTTAGCAATTGGTCCAATACGGTCTGTAATTAACTGATTGATCTCATTTCTTAAGTTGTTCTGATCTCTAGACTCTCCAGTTTCTTTTAAAGTAACATACCCATAAAGTGCATTTCCTTTAACATCGTGCGGGAATCCAACTATGGCAGATTCTGCAACTGCTGGATGTTCGTTAACCGCATCTTCAATAGGTGCTGTTCCTAAGTTATGTCCAGAGACAATAATCACATCATCTACACGACCTGTAATTCTATAATATCCAACTTCGTCTCGCAATGCGCCATCTCCGGTAAAGTACATATTGTCGTAAGCCGAGAAATACGTATCCTTATACCGTTCATGATTGCCCCAAATGGTTCGTGCTATTGCTGGCCAAGGAAACTTAATACACAAGCGTCCATCGACCTGATTTCCTTTAATAATCTCTCCATTTTCATCCATTAATGCTGGTTGAATTCCTGGAAAAGGTAATGTGGCATATGTAGGTTTAGTAGGTGTTACAAACGGAATTGGAGTAATCATAATACCTCCGGTTTCAGTTTGCCACCAGGTATCGACAATCGGACTCTTATGCTTTCCAATATTATCATTGTACCAGTGCCAAGCTTCTTCATTTATAGGTTCTCCAACAGATCCTAAAACTTTTAAAGACGATAAATCTCTATCGTTAACAAATGAAATATTTTGTTTTGCCAAGGCGCGAATAGCCGTTGGTGCAGTATAAAACTGATTGACTTTATGCTTTTCTACAATTTCCCAAAAACGTCCGAAATCTGGATACTGAGGAACGCCTTCAAACATTACTGTAGTAGCACCATTTGCTAAAGGCCCATACACAATATAACTATGCCCGGTAATCCAACCTATATCGGCAGTACACCAATAGACATCGCCGTCTTGGTATTGAAACACATTTTTAAACGTATATGCTGTATACACCATATATCCTCCTGTGGTATGCACCATTCCTTTTGGTTTCCCTGTAGATCCAGAAGTATATAAAATAAATAACGGATCTTCCGCATTCATAATTTCTGGTTCACAATTAGGAGATGCTTCATCTAACAAGGGTTGCAACCAAACGTCGCGACCTTCCTTCATAGTGATATCCGAACCGATTCTATTTACAACCAACACATCTTTTACAGACGGACAAGACTCTAAGCCCTCGTCTACAATCCCTTTTAAATCGATGCTCTTAGCACCACGGTAAGATCCATCGGCTGTGATTACCATTTTACATTCACTATCGTTTATTCTAGATGATAACGCTTTAGATGAAAACCCTGCAAATACCACCGAGTGAATCGCTCCTATTCTCGCACAGGCTAGTAAAGAAATTGCTAATTCTGGAATCATGGGTAAATACACACAAACGCGATCTCCTCTTTTAATCCCCTTATCTTTCATTACGTTTGCCATTTGGCATACGCGATCGTGAAGTTGTAGATAGGAAATATGCTCAGCCTCATCTTCAGGATTATTAGGTTCGAAAATAATGGCTGTTTTATCTCCTTTAGTTCGAAGATGACGGTCGATACAATTTTCAGTAATATTTAATTGAGCACCCTCAAACCATTTAATTTCAGGCTTTTTAAAATCCCAAGTCAGCACTTTATCCCAACGTTTACGCCACATAAAGTGTTCCTCTGCTACTTCTTCCCAAAAATTTTCGGGTTCGCGAACCGATTTTCTATATACTTGATAATATTCTTCTAAATGTTTTATGTGATAATTGCTCATTAAATACTCTGGTTTTTAAAAGTTAATTTGATGTCGTGATAACACACTTCTAAAATATAAAAATTTAACGCAATATGTAAACTTTTTCTACGGATTACTTAAAATTAACTCCTGATTGTTAAAATATTCCTATTAGCACTATTATTTATGCGACAATACTCTTGCGGTTTCACTCATTTTAAGGCATCAATTTTCGACCGTTTTACACCATTAATTTATATAGAAAACGAAAAAAAAGAATGACATCAGACTAAAACAACAAGCGTTTTATTTCGATTAATCACGTCGTTTGGTAGCCCCAAAATTCATCTATTCATTTAGATAAATATAAGAAGTCACGACGTATAGAAATAAGACTACTGCTACAGCAGATTGATTGACGGAATAAGACTTAATCTTCCGATATAGGTTCTGGCTTTTTGTTTTTCGCAGCCAATTCGTCTGTTAAGAAAGGTAAACTAACGTGTAGAGCGATATAA
Source organism: Formosa sp. F44 (assembly GCF_056238645.1). Next base: position 462,799 of record NZ_JBWDLJ010000004.1, on the reverse strand, counting down.
CTACTTTTATTTTTACCTGTTGCGAAGTTATCTTTTAAAACATCGGTAAAACCTTGATAGTATCTTAGGTTAAAAATGAGACCTTTTCCTTCGTGTCCAGATCTTAAAAAGTACCCCACATTGGCAATTACACCATAATCGGTTTTATTAACAAAATCGGTAATTTTCTGAGTAAACTCGCCTTCTGTCCCTTCGTAAGTTCCTTTAGCTTTACTTAAGAATGAAACTTGCGGACTTAAACCAAATCTAAAGTTAGAATTACTTATTTGATATGTAAATAACACATGAAGATCGGTATAACTAATTACAGTTTTTGCTCTCGTGTTCATGTAAAGACCATTTAAATAGTCGTCGTTAGAGTGTAAATCTGTATTTTCTAATAGAAAAGTTCTTTTCGATAAAAAATACACCGTAGGACTTACATACCAATTTTCGGATAATTGAAGGTTTCCAGCTATTCCAAAGTTTACTCCATTTCGCATTTTTAAGTCATCTACATTAGAAAAACTACTAAATGGCACACCGATTTCCATACTCAAATTAAATTTTTCTGAGGCTACTTTGTCACCAAAAATCATGGCCACAATAGCTGCCTGAGCATTAGAAAGCTGTGAAATACTGAATAATAAAACAAAAATAAGGGTTGTATGTTTTTTCATGGTTGGTTTTGTTATATACATGTTAAAACTAATATAAAATATTATATGCTATAACAACAATTTAATTATTTCAATAAAAAATAATATGCAACGTCGTAAATCTCTAAAAACCATAATATCCAAACCTATTTTATAAATAAAAAAGAGTGCAGACGCAACGATATTATTCCACATAAAAAAAGCCTCAAGTATACACTCGAGGCCTTTTCACACTATTTAACCGATTTATTAAGAATTTATGAATGCACGTATATCAGCTTCGTTAAGCTTTGGATTTGCACCTTCGTAACTCGCCACTAAAGCCCCTACAGCACAGGCATAATCTATGGCTTCCTGCGGCGGTGTACCTTTAAGTAGTTTAGTAATTAAAGAACCCAAAAACGAATCTCCTGCTCCAACAGTATCTACTACTTTTACTTTATAGCCTTCGTTATAGAAAAATGTGTCGTCTTGATAATATATGGCACCTTGAGATCCCTTGGTTACACATATAGATTTAGTATTGGTATGTTTTGATATAAACACTATATTATCTTCTAAGGACGTCGATTCGAAACCTAAGGCCTTTGAAATCTCGAAAATTTCATCGTCATTAAATTTTAAAAAATCTGCGACGCTCATAAGGTGACTCAATACTTCTGTAGTATAATGAGGCGCTCTTAAATTGGTATCTAATACTTTATATTTTGCTACATCTAAAAGCGCATATAATGTTGCACGAGACGTTAAATCTCGAGCCACTAAACTTCCAAAGATAAAAGCATCGGCTTGTTTTGTTTTTGCTATAGCAGTTTCCGTAAGCTGAATATTATCCCAAGCACGATTAGCATTAATGGTATATGAAGCAGATCCAGTATCGTCTAAAACCACATCTACCGCTCCTGTTTCCAAGACATCATCTACTTGAACATTTTCTGTATTGACTCCATGAGCTTTAATAAAATCTGCAATTTCGGCACCTTTAGTATCATCACCTATTCGGGTAATTATAGACACTTTATTACCAAAAGACTGTAATCTTAAAGCAACATTTAAAGGTGCACCACCAATTTTTTTATGCGTAGGAAACACATCCCACAATACCTCGCCAAAACAAACTATATTTTTCATTTAACCGTGTTTTAAAGCTGATTTATTCCATGTAATCACACTTTGTTGAATACCATTTTCGGAAATGACTTTATACGCCTTGGTAAAGGCTGCTACAAAAATATCGGAGGTTTTTAATTTTCCGAAGATAGATTCTAATTCTAAAAATACTGCTGGATTTTCTTTAGCCAAACGTGCTTGTTTTGCTAAAGCATCGTGCATGACATCTTTTATAATTAAGTCTTGTTGATTTTCGTCTTTTCCCAAACTATAAATAGCCCAAGCAGCAACTACTAATGCGGCAAAATCTACATGCTTATCTTGCGCTAATTGTGCGTTCACTGTTGGCAACACAAATATTGGAAATTTAGCAGAACTCTCTGAACAGATACGATCTATTTGATCTTTCATATAAACATTTCCGAATCTATTAAGCAATGTTTCCTTATACTTGTCTAAATCTACCCCTTCTAAATCGGATAAGGTTGGTGTTACCTCCAGATCCATATACAATTTTAAAAAGGTTCTAATATCTTTATTATGAACGGCTTCATCAATCGTTGAACATCCTCTTAAAGCTCCCAAAACCCCCAACACAGTATGTCCTGCATTAAGCAACGTTAACTTCATTTTCTCAAACGGATCCACATCTTCAACAAATCGTGCCCCTACAGTTTCCCAAGCTGGTCTGCCTGCTTTAAACTCATCTTCAATGACCCATTGGTGAAATGGCTCGCAAACTACTGGCCATGCATCATCCACTCCGGTAGCGGCATTTAAATTTGAAATATCTACCGGCGATGTTGCTGGTGTAATACGATCGACCATACTGTTTGGAAACGACACATGTTCTTCGATCCAAGTCATTAATTCAGGTTCGGCCTTTTCAACATAACTCAGTAACATGCGTTTTGCCAAATCCCCGTTACCTTTTATATTATCGCAAGACTGAATTGTAACAGCTAGATTATGTTTCTGACGTTGCTTTAAAGCTTGAGTTAAATATCCGAATATGGTTTTAGGTGCACTTGGATGCTCTAAATCGTATTGAATTTGCGGATTATCGAAATCGAAAGCTTCTGTAGCCTCATTATAATTATAGCCACCTTCGGTAATAGTAAGAGTAATAATTTTAATATCTGCACTTGCCATTTTTTCGATAACCTGCATTGGATTTTCTGGTGCATATAAACACTCTACAATAGAGCCTATAACACGTCTCGTTAATGTACCATCCAACTCTTTTATAACAAGAGTGTATAATCCGTCTTGTTCTTTAAGCGTGTTGTATATTTTAGTATCGAAGTCTAATAAGGCCACACCACAAATTCCCCAGTCATTATTACCTTCATCGTGCAGTAATTGATCTGTATAAAACGCTTCATGAGCTCTGTGAAATCCACCAATACCCACATGTACAATACCTGCCTTTACCTTAGAACGATCGTAAGTTGGACATGGTATATTTTTGGCAACTTTGGCCAAATTTTTCTGATTAAGTTTAATTAAATGCTCCACGATATTATATGTTTTTATTTTTTCCTCGTTTTAATTTCCAATATGCCGTAACAAAATAGATGACAGTGCACACAAATGCATAACGATAAAAGATGTCTCTATTTTCAATATAGATAGATTCATTAGCACTTCCAAATAACACTATACAAGCCAATACCAAAGTAATTATTAACGATACTATAGAAACTCCTGCTAACACTTTAGAGAATACAGAATGATCCTTTATCGTTTTCGTAACATGCGTTGCTTTTTCGTCCTGATAGACTTCAATATTATGTTGTCTTTCTTTTTCTTCTAATTCCTCTGTTGGATACGAATCTTTAGCGCCATTTTGCCCCGCTAAAACCGTATAAATAATTATTGTAAATATCCAAGTTGGAATAAACAGGTAATAAAACGGCATAATATCTATTACATTTAGTCCAAAACCGAATATTAAACCCAATCCCCAAGACACGATTGCAGGTGTACTAAAAGTTAATTTTTTATAATGTAACCAATATCGTGTATAACCAATTCTTGGAAATATTTGATGTTCTGCAAATACGATTCCTCCTACCGGAACAACCAATAAACCTGCATAAGTTAATAAAGGCAATATCTGGCTAAATACAAAAGGAAAACACGCAACAATCATAGTTACGATACCAACAACCATAGTTGCTTTTTTTCTAGAATGACTTCTAAACACTGCTTGAGCGGCTAAACCTGCTCTGTATAAATTAGCTATCGCGGTAGTCCAACCAGCCACAATAACAATAACAAATCCAGACCATCCTAAAGCGTAATAAGCCACATCTCCTGGATCTAGCGCCACTATAGGTTTTCCTATAATAACAGCTGCACCTGCCCCCATAATTCCGGCTGAAATCCATGCAATATAATGTCCGAACATCATACCTGTACTGGTTGTTAACCCGTATGATTTCTTTTTAGCAAATCGTAACAAAGCCATATCTATTAAGCCAAAATGCGTAATGGTATTAGCGGCCCATGCAAACCCTATTACTTCGACTAGCCCAATTCCTGTTTCTCCTTTACTATTAACTCCTGTCCAAATAGAATGATTCCCTAAAGTTATAAAATCGTTCCAACTTGCAGGAATAGTTTGTCCTAAATCTACAAGAGACAAGGCCGGAAGCAACACAAAAGCACCACTAATAAACATAACAAATAACCAAGGTGCACAAATTCCAGAGAATTCGGTTACGGCTTTGAATCCGTATATTGCTATGGAAACCACGACTAAGCCTACACATAATACTATGAGTACAAACCATAAATTTGTAGGATACCAATCGAGTTGTGCAGGGATATCGAAAGCGAAACGAACAGCCGTTGCAGAAACGGTAATCATGGCCGCAGAAATTACTGTAAAAATAATAACGTTTGCCCAATTATAGAGCTTGGTCATAGAATCTCCCGCAATTTTATTTAAGTATGTATACAGACTTAAACGCGTTTCTACCGCTATTGGAGACGTAATTAACGTCCAACTAAGCACCGCTAAAATATTACCTATTAACAAACCTAATAAGATATCTTTAGTAGTCGCTCCCAAAGCAACAAATGTAGCTCCAATTACAAATTCTGTTGCAGCTACGTGCTCGGCAGCATATAAACCCGCAAAGTGTGTCCAATCATGTAATTTATGTTTAGACACCGGTAATTGCTCTTCGTCTATAGCCTCGAACTCTTGAAAATTTTTAGTTGCTTTCATATGCAGTTAGTATTATAGTTTGTTTAAATCGTGTTGTAAAATTCAATAAAACTAAGTTCCATTTGGTTTAAATCATACAAACGTCATTTTTACGCTTTTAATTATTTTTCAAAGTTATTCAAAAAATCGACATGACAAAATAAAACGCTAAAATATTCTATATTAACTTCTTTATATTCTAAATTGATATTTACACACCATTTTACATCAAAATAATGCACCCTACAATATAATGTATTTTAAACGTTTATTTAAATATTATCAATAATTTTATTACATTCGTTTAACAAATATTATATATGGAATCTAAGAAAATAAAAAACATCTCTGTAGACTGTGTTGTTTTTGGTTACAATACCACCGAAAAAACGCTTAATGTCTTATTAATAAAACGTTATTTAGAATCTCCAGCCCATTCTGAAATATTAGTCAACGACTATGTGTTAACCGGATATCATGTAAACGAAGATGAAACTTTAGACGAAACCGCCACGAGGGCGCTTAAAGAATTAACTGGTTTAAGCAGCTTGTATAAAAAACAATTCAAAGCTTTTGGCGACCCCGATCGTTTATTAAACGAAAAAGATCAGCTATGGATTAAAAATGAAGGTTTTAATAGCCGAACCATTACCGTAGCTTACTATTTTTTAATAAAAACAGAGGCCATTAATCTCAACCAGAATAAATATCATGCAAAATGGTTTCCTGTAAATGCCCTACCGGAATTAGGTTTTGATCATGAAAGTATTATTTTAGAAGCTTACGAAGATTTAAAAATCAAGTGTCTATCCGAACCTATTATTTTTGAATTACTTCCAAATAAATTTACAATTAATGATGTACAAGATTTATACGAATCTATTTTAGGTATTGAAATTGATAACCGTAATTTTAGACGAAAATTAATTAATAAAAAATACATAATTCCTTTAGACGAAAAACAAGTTGGAGTCTCTAAAAAACCTGCACAACTCTATATGTTTAGCAAAGACGTTTACGAAAAAATGTTCAAGAAAAATTACCTAATAAGCATTTAAGTACAACCACATCTTATCGTTTATAGTAATAAGAACACAGCAGATTATACAATGAAGTTGTATTTTTTTCTACTATATCCTTCACAATTTATCTTTACAGTGTCATTTTTTTTAAACGGTGCACCGCAATATAATATAGCCAAACCTATATTTCAGGGCAACTCTTTTTAAAATACTCAAGGTATAAATTGCAATCTCTCATACTAAATACGTATACATAGTTTTATATATTTACGAAAGTTAATCACTATCATAACTAAAACACGTATTGGAACATCCATTTTTCAAAAAATCTAAAAAAGAGCAAAAACGCATTCAAGCTTTGGTAATAAGTCTCGCTTTAGTGCTTATTTTATTAGTGGCTATTATCTCGTATAAAACGGGATTACTTTTTATTGGTATTCTATTCTTTTCAATACTACTTTCAATTATTGCTCCCTTTTTAGATGTACCTGCTATGCAAGCTAGCGGAAAGCTTAAATATCATGCACCTCTTTTTTTATCTGAAGCGCCAAAAAATGGTAAAATTACTATACATGGTGGTAGCTTATTCGATTATGTATTTGTAATCGATAAAACATTAAATGGGAAGCAACGCACAAATTTTATTCTTCAAAATTACATACAAGGTCTTTTACACCTGATTGAAACCTTAAAAGGTGAAGATCCTAATTTAATAATTAAAGGTACAAGCTATATTATAAATACCAGAACGGCGAATAAACTAGGGTTCAAGGTACAGAAACTAGACTTTCTGCAAACTATAATTCTAAGATTCAATTATTTCAATTTGTTAATTTCTCATTCTATTGCAAAAAATAAGTTATCTTTTCCTTCCTTAAAAAACACAAGAACGTTTGAAACGACTTTACAAGAGTTAACCGCTCGTAAATCGTATATGGAATTATTAAATCAAAAATTAGAACACACAACCTAAACAAACTAAAATTATGAAACATTTATTTATTCTCGTATTCATGTCTTTAAGCTTTTCGGCTACAAGTCAAAGTATAATTGGTCAATGGGAAACTTACGATGATAAGACCAATGAAAAAAAAGCGCTTATTGAAATTTATAAAAACGACGGCGCCTATTTTGCCAAAATAGTAAATAAATATATTGGAGAAAAAGACTCTGTTTGCACGGCTTGCGAGGGCGATAAAAAAGACAAACCTATGATTGGTTTGGTTATTATAGAGGATATAAAAAAAGATGGTAAAGAATATAACGATGGTACAATCTTAGATCCCGAATCTGGCGATGTGTACAGTTGTTATTTAAAACTGGTAGATGATAATAAACTAAAAGTAAGAGGTTATATGGGCGTTGCGCTTCTAGGAAGAACACAATATTGGATTAGAAAACAATAAAGGTGTCCCACTTCTAAAAAACAAACGGGTGATTAAATACTATTTAATCACCCGTTTCTATTAAAATAGCATACTTACTATTAGTAGTATACTTCTAAAACTACTGCTTTATCCGACTTTAAATCTATGCGATTAATTGAAGCCGGTAAAAATAAAGTCTCTCCTTTTACTAATTGGTAATCGATACCTTGCCACTGTAATTCTAGTTCTCCTTCTACACAGATATAAATCACAAAAGAATCCAGATTTGTGTAATCTTTCTCGATTTTGCCATTAATTGATAAAATATTCGTCTTAAAATATGGTGAATGAACTAAGGTGTTCGTTTCATTTTCTAAAACTTTATAATCTGTTTTATAACTATCCTGAACACTATAATCTATTACATCTACAGCTAAATCGGTATGTAATTCTCTAGTTTTTCCTGTGGTTGCATCTACACGTTCGTAATCGTATATACGGTATGTAATATCTGATGTTTGCTGAATTTCGGCTAACAGCACCCCAGAACCAATAGCATGAATACGTCCTGTTGGAATGTAATAAGTATCGCCTTTAGCTACGGTATCGTTGTTTAAAACATCTAATATTTTCCCCGATTCTAAAGCTTTTACATACGATGCTTTATCTACTTTCTGATTGAAACCTACAATAAGTTCTGCATCTTTTTCGGCTTCCATGACGTACCACATTTCGTTTTTACCAAACGAATTATGACGTTCCTTAGCAATTTCATTACTCGGATGTACCTGAATAGATAGTGGTGTTTTTGCGTCTATAAACTTAATTAACAACGGAAATTCTGTTCCGAATAATTTATACACATTGGCACCTACAAGGTCTGATTTAAATTCTGTGGTTAATTCCTCTAGCGTTTTACCTTCCAAAACACCAGCACTAACAACTGTTTTGTCTCCTTTAACATCAGAAATTTCCCAGGACTCGCCAATACTTTCATCTTGATAATCTTTGTGTAATACCGTTTTCAGTTTTTCTCCTCCCCAAATCCTATATTTATAAAGAGGCGTGAATTTTAATGGATATAATGACATGTATTCTATTTAATTAAAATAAAAAAGGTTCCAAAACCTAAATTTTGAAACCTTCTTTTTTGTGTTATATTCTTATTTATTAAAGGTTACTTCTAAAGGTGAATTTACTTTTTCCGAAAATTCTTGTATATGTTGCTCCCACAACGCTTTAGTCGGGTATTGCTTAGACTCTTTCCACGCAAAACCAGCGTAATATACAACTTTATTGTTATTAACTTTTAGTTGACTATATAAATTACTACGATCTTTTTCATCCGTTACATAACGTTCTGAAGCAATCATATCGTCCCTTTTAGCCACTATTGCTGTTCCTAATTCAGAATCGAAATATTCAGATTCCCAATATGCAATCCATCCTTGATCTACGTTTTCGGTTACAGTACCTTTATTGTCATGTAACGTTAAACCTATAGATAATTCGTCTGTTCCCTTTACGTGAATTTCGAATCTTGAGAAGTTGCTACCGTAATCTAAAGAAATGTGTTTTTCTTCAGAAATGGTTTGTCCATTCGCATCCCAATCGGCGTAGTTTAAAACAAAACTTGTTCTAATCGGACCGGTTGTAATGGTTTTATAGTCTGTAAAATTTGTAGAAATGTAATACGATGTATCTACTTTTACAGCCGATCCACCCACTCCACGACTAGATCCTACGTGAAAATTATCTAAACCTTCACCATAATCGATATGATATTCGCCTGCTTTAATAGCATTTCTAGCATACCATTTATTAATAATAGGATATTCTACTTTTTTTAACCATAAATCTATCCCGCTAGATAAAGTACCTCCTGGCACGCCATCTTCCACCATTTTCTGAGCTACAGGACCATAGGTTCTAAATGCAACTTTATTGTTTTCCCACGTATAATCGTCTGTACGTTCTGGAACAAATCTAGAATAACAATATGCCGTTGTATCCTGTTTTACTGAAGAATCTGCAATGACCAATTCATATAGTTTTTCTGAATTTGGGTCGAGTTCCGGCTGAAACAATAATACATCTACGGTTCCATCTAAATCTTCATCTACAAACTGAGAGGTTAATATCGCTTTTGTAGCCGCATCTTGAACACTAAAATCTTCAAAACGTTCGCCTTCATTTAGCGTTACATCCGCTCTAGAAATCTCTACCGTTTCAAAACTACGAGATAATTCTAAGTTGTTTTTTACTGTAATTAACGTACTTTCTTTTTCTTTAGAACCACAACTCACCAATAATGACGCTGCAACTACCCAAGAAAATATTAAACCATTTTTCATATTAATCTTCGTTTGAAGGTTTTCCTATTGTGGCTAAAATACCACCGTCCACATATACTACATGTCCATTTACAAAGTTACTCGCTTTTGAGGCTAAAAACACAGCCGCACCTTGTAAATCTTCTGGGTCTCCCCATCTTGCTGCTGGTGTTCTGCTAATTATAAAGTCGTTAAACGGGTGACCATCTACACGAATTGGAGCTGTTTGTGAGGTAGCAAAATATCCTGGTCCAATACCATTGGTTTGAATATTAAACTTTGCCCATTCGGTAGCCATGTTTCTTGTTAACATTTTTAAACCACCTTTTGCAGCAGCGTAAGCACTTACAGAATCACGTCCTAGCTCACTCATCATCGAGCAGATATTAATAATTTTTCCGCCACCTCTAGCAATCATTCCTTTTGCAACTGCTTTAGATACAATAAATGGAGAAATTAAATCCACATTAATGACAGCCGAAAAATCTTCAACCGACATATCAATCATTGGGATTCTTTTAATAATTCCCGCATTATTGATTAATATATCAATAGGAGCTACTTCGTCTTCTATTTGTTTTATACCGGCAATAACTTGAGCCTCGTCTGTAACATTAAACACATACCCATGAGCATCTATCCCATCGGCCTTATATTCTTTTAAAGCATTATCTATCGCTGCTTGCGATAAATCGTTTACTACAATTGTAGCTCCAGCATTGGCTAAACCTTTAGCCATAGCCATTCCTAATCCGTGAACAGCTCCTGTAATTAGCGCTGTTTTACCTGTTAAATCGAATAAATTTACTGACATTCTAGTATATATATAATTATCTTAATTCAGTTATTTTAGCAACATCCATATCGTTATAATCTAGATTCTCTCCGGCCATGCCCCAAATAAAGGTATAGTTAGAAGTTCCTGAACCTGAATGAATAGACCATGGTGGAGAAATTACAGCTTGATCGTTTTGCATCCAGATGTGACGCGTTTCTGTAGGTTCACCCATAAAATGACACACGGCTTGATCTTGAGGAATATCTAAATAGTAGTATACTTCCATTCTACGATCGTGAACGTGAGCAGGCATAGTATTCCACACACTTCCCGTTTTTAACTCTGTCATTCCCATTTGTAATTGGCATGTTGTTACAATACCTCCAATAATCATTTGGTTTACGGTACGGTGATTTGCCGTTTCTAAAGACCCTAACTCTAATTTATTAGCTTCGGCTTTACTTACTTTTTTTGTTGGAAAGTTAACATGTGCTGGTGCCGAGTTTAAATAGAACTTTGCAGGACTACTAGCATCGTCACTAGCAAATACAACCTCTTTATTTCCCATACCAACATACAAGGCATCCTTTAATCCCATTTCATATTTAGTACCGTCTACTGTTACAGACCCACTTCCGCCAACGTTAATAATTCCTAACTCTCTACGCTCTAAGAAAAATGATGCTTTTAAAGGGTCGATAGTTTCTAAGGTTAAAGCACTAGATGTTGGAACTGCAGATCCTGCGATGTAACGATCGTAGTGTGTATAGGTTAAATTAACCTGTCCTTCTTGCATTAAATTATCTATTAGAAATTCGTTCCTCAATTCTTGGGTATCGTATTTCTTTACAGTTTGCGGACTCGATGCATAACGGGTTTCATAGCTTGTACTCATTCTCTTATGTTTTAAATTAATATAATTTATATAGTTTGTTGTTTAAAGTTGCATGTAAACTAATCCAATTGGTAGACTTTAAAATTATCTACTGTCATATGATTCTTTACAGTTCTCAATCCAAAATATCCACTTGTATAAGGTGCTTTATCTTCAAAATCTACCAATAAAACATCGTTTCTGTAATACTGAATTATACCATTATATGCTACCAACCTGATAGTGTAAGGTGTATTAGGTTCTAGCATAAATTTTTTATCACTTAAATCGTGTTCCGGAAGTAAAGGACGTTCGCCATCTCCCGTATATCGTCTAAAACGTGTTGTTTTATTATCGTTCCCTCCAACTCCCATATAATACAGTTTTAAACTATCGTAGTTTGAAAATTTACCACCTCGAGCTTCAGAATTAGCAAATAAATCTGATGGATGTTCTGAATCGTTCGCCATCCAAAAACAATTTAAATCGGATACACGATCGTTAGGTCCGCCGTCTTGAATAATAAGCACATCGTATTCTATCATTATCGGACCTTTAAACTTCTTATCTAACCAAACCGTACAACCTCCAACATCGTCAATTTCTAGTTTACTAGCCTTGTTTTCTACTGTACCGCCTGCTACTTGTTCTACTTTCCAGTCCTCTAAACCAGAGTCGAAATTATCTTCATAAATTAACGTAGCATTTACCGTTTTGTCATGTATCGTCATGGTCTTATCTGCATTACTACAGGCATTAAAAAATACTAATGCAAGCGCCAAAACTCCTATAGGTTGTATTGATTTATTAGTTTTAAAAATTTTCATAACGAACTTTTTAATTAATTTCTTTTATTAAAACAACACTCCAAGGCGTAAGGTCCTGATTGATTTTTAACACCCCATTTTTATCAGCCTTTACATGATCCATTTTCATAGTGTTGGCATAGGCTTTCATCGTTTTAATTTGCTCGCGAGTTGGTGGTTCCGGTTTCCCCATATCTTCCCAATAATTATGAATATTACCATGATCTTTATCTAAGATTTCAATTTCGAAATGTGCTCCAGCTTTTAAACCGGTTAAACTGAAATCTAGTTTTTTAGATGTTCCTTTTTCTCTTTTATCCGACCCCGCAGGTACAGCATTTTCGTACTCTTTTGGATAATTATAAGCTAGTGCAACAATTTTTCCATCGGTAGATTTTTTACTGACGAATAGGTAATCATCTTTATAAATTTTTTGATCTCCCAATTGGTGAAGCATACGATACGCATGGTACGACGGCTTTACAAGACCTTGATAATTTATCATTCCAAAACCACCATGAAAGATACTTGCCGCACCTCCTTTTTCTTCAAAAATATCTGTAAAAGTCCAAAACGCTAACGAATTAGTTAACCCAATACACTCTAAATTAGACTTCACTATATATGCTGCAGCGGGCAATCTATCATGCATTGCATCACGACTACTCGGACTCGTATTCCATTCGGTTAAATGAATTTCGGCATTAGGATATGCACTTTTAGAAATGGTTTCATTTAACCATTCTAGATCTAATTTTAGAGAATTTACATAACGTGTTAAACCTCTTCCTTTTCCTGTTTCAGGATTAAAAGCATAATCTGTGGGATAAGGATGCGTACTCACAAAATCGACAGGAAGATTTTCTTTCTCACAATAATCAAGAAAATCTTCTATCCACACACCTTTCCAATCTAAAGCATTAATATCGTCTGCAGCAAATACAGCCTCAGACACCTTATCGTTAGTTACTTCTCCTGCGAAACGCTCGTCTGGTACAAAATTACTGGTAGAAGGCCCTCCTACTTTTAAACGTTGATCTACAGATTTTACAGCTATTGCAGATTGCTTATACATTTCGAAATATTGCGATTTTGTACCATCCCAGAACAATGGATATAGATTAGGCTCGTTCCACACCTCGAAATACCATGTTAATACTTCTTCAATTCCATAACGATCTACACAGTGCTGTGTAAAGGCTTCAACTAAATCATGCCATTTTTCAAATGTATCATCTGCAGGTGTAATATTAGCTTTCCACCAAAACACCGTTTTAGAATCTTTAGCCGCCATACTCGAAGGTAAAAATGCAAGTTCTACAAAAGGTTTAACATTCATATCCAAAAGCCTATCAAATACATCATCAATGTATTGCCAGTTATAAACTGGTTTTCCTTTTTCCATAACTATAGGAAACATATCGTCGTGAAATAACCCGTGGAAACGGACATATTCAAAACCACATTGTTCCTGAACTTGTTCCATTTGTTCTAACCATCCCGCTCTTAACGCTTCGTTAGCACGACCAGCACCAACCATCTTACTCCAATAATGATCAAACGTTTCTCCAGACTGCTTAACGTCTACTTTTACATTTTGAGCTTGACAAATCATAGAAATGCTGAATGCCACACCGAAAATTATTTTTTTAAATGAATTCATATATTAATTACGTTAGCTTTTTTAATTCCAAATGAATTTAATTTTACCCGCACTGAAGATTCAGTTCTTTTTTAGGTCTGATTGATTTTAATCGCAATTTCAAAAAAAATATTGTTACAGAATATAAACCATCATTCATAGCTGATAACTTATGGCCCATTTCACTAAAAACAAGGGTTTATAGTCAATGACAAAGAAAAATTTTATAGTCTTCTCACTAAATTTGGAACGTTTTATCGCGAAGAAAATACTAGCATCCATCTCATAAAACAACGCTCTATTATCTCTTAAAAAAATTTATATTTTTAGCGATTCGATTTCACTATTTTAAAACCGTAGGATATTGTATTTTAAGCACAAAAGAGAGCGAAAAGAATATGATTCTTTTCGCTCTCTTTTAAATAACCGATTTAGTTTTAAAACTAAATCGTTGATTTAAAAGAGAGCGAAAAGAATACGATTCTTTTCGCTCTCTTTTAAATAACCGATTTAGTTTTAAAACTAAATCGTTGATTTAAAAGAGAGCGAAAAGAATATGATTCTTTTCGCTCTCTTTTAAATAAACGATTTAGTTTTAAAACTAAATTAGTTGTTGAATATAATTGTATTGATAGATGTTGGTTGTACCTCTACACCTACTATATGGTTTCCTACTTTAAGGTTAATAGTTTTTAAGACGTTTTCTTTATTATTTAACAATACCATGACGCGACCATCTTTTAACTGAAAGGCCAAGTGGTTTTTACCTTTAGAAGATTTTAGTACAAAATCTCCAGGTTGCACAAAATGAGATAAGTGTTTAAACAAGTAGAATTCGTCTGTATAAGTAACCTTTTTTGATGTTTTATCAATGACAACCATCGAGTTTTGAGGCCAGCCCCAAGCACTCGAACCGGTTTCATCCAATATCATATTCCAATACATATACGAACCCGCTCCATTATTAGTATAATGAACCAAATCGTTCCAGGAACGCTCTACAGATGTCCAGTCGTTTTCATGCTCGCCACATTTATTCTCGGTTTGCATCAGTTTTAAATCTGGAAATTCTTTATGAATCGTTGGAATCGCTTTAGCTCCGCCCCATTGAAATCCTACACCATCAATATATTTAGAAGTATCCTTATAATTTAATACCGTTTTTACATAATTGGGATCTCCAGAATTTACAGTTCCTAACCAAATTTTGGTATCTAATTTATCAGCTTGAAATTGCGGTCCTAAGAAATCGTGGATAAAATAAGCCATATCTTCCGGTCTCCACGTACAAGACGGCCAATTGGGCTGAAAAGCAATTTCATTTTGTGGTTGGATGGCTGCGAGCAGAATACCCTCATTTTTATAAGCTTGTACAAATTTTGAAAAATATAAAGCATATGCTTTTAGATAGCGTTCTTGCATTTTAAATCCTGTGGCATTATTTAATATCTCGCCACCCGATACTAATTTATTTCCATCGGTAGCATTTTCAAAATCACCACCTCGCATAGCGTAATGTTCATTTACTTTCATCCATGCTGGAGGAGACCAAGGTGATGCCCAAACCTGCAAATCTGGCCTAATGGCCAACGCCGCCTTAATATAAGGCATTAAGATGTAACGATCGCGATCGATATTAAAATCACGCATTTCAAAATCTTCTGCAACATCGTTATGACTGTAGTAACTTAAAGCATAATCTGATGCACCTATAGGCATACGACACATAGAGAAATTACTACCTTCTTCAGAGAATATAGCATTCATTACGTCTTGTTGTTCTTGAGCTCCTAAACTCTGAAGTGCTTCCCATCCCAACTCGTTAAACGAACCACCAATACCATCAATTTTTTGTAATTTCTGATCGGTGTAAACGGTAATATCTGCAGTCGCCTCACTATTTTTCTTTAAAAATCGTTTTGCTTCTACCCAATGCTCGGATGACGTGGTATAAATTAAATCTACTTTTTGGGCTACAAGCGTATTACAAGCTAAGACCCCAGCGATTAATAGTAGGTATTTTAGGGGTGTTTTATTACAGTTAAATCTTATCATAATAATTCATTAAAATAGGTTAGTTTTCTGATGAAAAGGCCGCTGTTGGCAATCCTTCTTTATTATACAAATTTGCACCTTCCGGATACCCTGTCCACGCATACCGCACATTAACGGGATTATTTACAGTCGTGCTCCATACCTCAACTTTATTTTTTTTAATAATTTTAGCTTCTGCAGTGTGCCAAGTACCATCTTTATCTTGAATTTCGAACCATTTTAGAGGCTCTTTAGTAGGCACCGTATTCTCTAATAAATGCTTCTTCCCTATCATTAAACCCGATCCTATTTCTGTAAATGAAACTATGATTTTGTTATTTTTAACGGTTTTACTTTTATATAATGGTCCGCTTGAAACAGGAACTTTCACCCCATAATCATTTTTTAACGCTAGTAATGCCAATCGTTTTCCTGCATCTATTTTATTATGCGGATGTATGTCTTTAGCCTCACCAATGTCGTGTAAAACAGCCATACCTGTATGAGGTACATTTAGGGATTTTCGCAATTGATCGTTAACCGTTGCCCAGCCTTTATCTGCTGTTTCATTTGCACGCAGGCATCCTGCTAATTGCGCCCAGTAGAACGGAAAATCACCCTGATTCCAATCGGCTCTCCAACCTTTAATCATGGCTGTAAAATACTGTTCATATGCGTTAGGCATATATACCGCATTACTTTCGCCTTGATACCAAATTGCACCTTTTATTGCATATGGAATAACAGCGTTTAACATACCGTTATACAAGGTTGCAGGTAATTGCATATCGTTTCTAGGATTTTTTGTTGGTTTTGGAGCACGCCCCTTTTCTCCGTTTTCTTTCCAAAGTGCCATCTTATTCTGATAAACGGTATCGACATACTCGGGAGCCTCCATAATTTCGATGGTTTTCTTTATTTCTTTTCTATTATTCTTAAAATATGTTTTTAGCTCTTCGTCTGCCATGAAGGTATCTTCAGACATCCAAGGTTGTACACGAGTACCTCCCCAAGAGCATTCTACTAAGCCTACAGGTACATTTAATTCTTTTCGCAATTCTTTAGCAAAGAAATACCCTGTAGCCGTAATTTTTTTCACATCTTCACCTTGAGCACTCACCCACTGCCCTTTAAACGTTGTTTGTTTTTCGTAAAGTGAAGTATTTTGAAGCACTTCTATATGGCGTAATTGATTGTCGTTTGCATGTGCAACCTCATCTCTAATATATTCCACCAAAGGCTGATATTGTGGCTCTCTTGAATCATTTAAAAATTTAGCTAATGCAAAGTCCATATTAGATTGTCCGGTACACAACCACACTTCACCAGATAACACATCGTCTATTACAATTTTATTTTTTCCGGTGATGACGATTTGAAACGGACCACCTGCTTTGGGTGTTTTTAAAGTAGTTCTCCATACGCCATCTGCTCCTGCAGTTACTGAAGCCTTTTCTCCCCAGCTACCTACAATTTCAATATTTTCATTAGCATCTGCCCATCCCCAGATTGGCATTTTGGTTTCTCGTTGCATCACCATATGATCTGTGAACAGAGCATTTAATGTAACATCTGCCAAGACCGATTGTGGCAAGACACCTATTAAAAAAATTAGAAATTTAAAATAAGAAGACATAGGTTTAGATTTTAGTTAGAAGTTCTATATGCAAGTTGATAAAAACTTAAAATATTAACTATAACTAATCGCTCATAAGTTATAAATGATGATTCATTTTTATATCCCCCTGTGTAAAGCGAATGCTCACGCCCCTTTTAAGGCTCTAATCGTATTTATTTTTGAAAATTTTCTTTGACTCAGAAGATAATATTTAAGCATAAAAAAACGGATAAGCATAACACCTGTTACACTTACCCGCTTTATTACTTGAGATGTATTTAAACTACTCTTTTATTATCTTTTTAGTTGAAATATTCCCATTATTATTCACATTAACGAAATAAATCCCGCCATTTAAAGTACTTACATCTATCGATTGGTTTTCGTTTTCAACTTGTTTTTGAAGAACTAACTTACCAACGATATCATAGATTTTTAAATCTGCGCCTACGCTATTTGTAACAACAAATCCATGAGCCACTGGATTTGGAAAAATACCCACTGAAACATTTTTAGTATCAATACTTAAAGACTCATCGTAATATTCTATAACCAATTGAGGCGGTAAATTATCTTCGAATTCTTTACTATACCAATCTATACCAATTCCACTATTTGAAGGATCTTTTACAGCCATAGAAATGATTTTATCGTCGTTATATTCTTGAGCTACATAAGACGATGCATCCCATTCACTCCAAGTTGATGGAATAGTCGTTACGCTAGAGCGTTCGTTAGTGTAATCAGGTTTGTTATTCCAGGTGATTTCAGATTCTACCCAACTGTCATCTTCCACATCATAAATCACACGAATATCCTCGTATCGTGTACGTTGATACATTCTTAATTTTGCAGAAACAATAGGACCAGGCACTGCACTTAAATCAAATTTTAAATACACATAACGCGCATCTACTTTGGTTACCATACTAGTTACCGCTCCAAAATTATCATTTGCTTTTCCTTCGTGTACATAGGCGTCTGCATCTACAATTACATTCATAGTCCCACCAATCTGGCTTACAACGTTTAATTCTTGAGTAACCTCGGGAGCAGGATTAAAGGCATCATTGCCTTCTTGAATTGCCGAGATTGTAGTCGTTCCGACACCTACAAGTTGAACTTTACCATCTACGATTGTTGCTACAGATTCATTAGAACTTGTATAACTTACAGCTAAATTTGAACTAGAAGTTGCCATAGGATCGAAATCTTCGCTTCCTACAACTTTATACGGTAACGTGAAGAATTGAATCTCTTGATCTTCCTTTACCGTACCGGTTTGAGTGATTGTAAAATGATCTAATTTAAAAGCTTCTGAAGTCCCTCCAAATGAAATTTTCAGACTTTGCACGCCTTTTTCTAGTAAGATATCTTCTGCAACTGTAAATGACTTCCAATCTGAATCTCCGGTAGAATTTGGAGCGCCATACGGCATTACAATAGCGTCTGTTTTATCTTCACCTCCAAAAGTTAATTTCATAGTTCCGTCTGCTTGATTCGCAGCGTAATTTACAGCAACACTATACAATCCAGTCTCAGGCACCGAAATGGTATAGGTTAACCATTCTCCCGACTCTATGCTTGTAACACTAAAATTATCGTCTCCCAATTCTTCTACATCTACACCATCAAATGTTCTGTATGCACCTCCAGTATTTGTAGCACTTAGATCGTGATACACTCTACCTTCTCCGTTTTTAATGGGATCGTAATCAAAATTTTCAGCTTCAATCGGATTTGAAATATCATGCATAGCATACATAGGTAAACCTGAAGCATCAAAACCAACTATAGGATCTCCGTAGCATAACATTGGTCGTCTTGCTGTTAAAGCTCCCCAACCTAAAGCATCGTTAGTCCATCCTGCGGCTTCGTAACTCGATAATTCGATGGCTTTATCTCTAGCACGCGTAATCCATTTTACGTCCTCCTCGGTTTTAAATCCGCGTCCGTAATAATGCGCTACAGGCATTTCAAAAACTGGGCGTATCCCTGGAAAATCACCTGCTCCATCCGGACTAATCGCTTTAGAATACCAGCGCCCCGTTCTATCGAATCCTTCTCTAAATTCTCCCGAGCTTACTGTTGGCACCCATGGTGTAGTCTGATCGTCGTACGACTCTATTGCCGATACATTATACTTCATATTATATTCTAATCCAAGTAACAACCTGTCGTTAGTAAAACTATACAGATCGTCGCCTTGATTCCATGCCATTTCTGCCATAGATGTTAACAAGCCCATACCAAACATGGTGTGTTGCTGATCGCGTGAACTTTCTTGACACTGACCATTATCCCATATATAGTTTGTCATGACCTCATTATAGCCATAATCTTCAATATCATAACCCCTTGTTATACTATATGTATCTGCATAATCATTTGATGCCGTTACAGCATTACTAGTATTAGGCCCAGCAGGATAAGGTAAATCGTCTGCACGGTGAGGCAGTCCTTGTACATAGCGTAGCGCACGATCGTACATAATTTCGTTATCTAAAAATATTCCCATAGCTAAGATGGTTCTCCATCCCGATAAACCTTGGTTTCCATGACGCACAGGATCTCCTAAATACGAACTCCAATAAAATGTAGTATTGCTTCTAATATCGTCTGGAACTGTAGTTGTAGAATATCCTGGATACACCAACATGTCTTTAAACGCTTGCACATCGCTTTCGTTCCATCCAGAATAAGTGCTATTAATAATTTCGGCTGCCTCAATCATAATGTAGGCAATACCTCCACTTAATGCTTCTGTTCCTCCACTGGTAACCGAAGTTAGATTAGACCAAGCTTTAAAAATTTCTATGGCTTTATCGGCATGTTTACTATCGCCTTCTATATACCATCTCAAAGCATTATAGTAGGCCGCACGAATATCGCTATTCCATGCGCCGTAATTCACACCTGAATCTCTTCCTAATTCTGTAAATGAAGGATCTCCTTGTACGACATAATCGTAACTCGATTTTGAATCGGTAACCATTTCTTGATAAGACGTATACCAAGGATCTACTTGGGCGTTTACCATGTTTTTCATTCTGTCTAAATCTGATTTCTTATGTGTTATTCCTGGATGCACAAATTGTGCTTGCACAGTAAATACGCCTAAAAACAGTAGAACGATAACACTGAGTTTTTTCTTAAATAAAGATGGATTGGTTAGGTCCAGTCTAGTAAAATTGTTGTTCATAAAATTAAAAGTTAGGTTGTTAAAAAAATAAATAACTTACAACGATTGTAAGTCATTGTACTATTAATAAACGCATCGTAGTATTTACAATTCTGCGATGCGTTTTATAAGTATCTCTATGCGTAAACACGTATGATTTAATTCTTAATAAATTTGAATGTTTTGTTTTGAGAACCTTGTAAATTGATAAGATAAATACCATTTGCAAGATCATTTACACCTAACTCTAATTGTTGCACTCCATTTGGAATAGTCCCCATTCGTGTTACACGTCCACTAATATCTAGTATGGTATATTTATCAAACTGTGAAGCAGACATTTTAATGGTTAATTTATCCGATGCCGGATTTGGATAAAATTTAAAATTATCTGTATTTTCTTTTTCTATAGAAAGTGTTGCACTTGGCAAGGCGTAAATCCCCTCTGTATTAAAATTTGTTCCCGTAACATCTGTGACTTTTAACCAGTACCAATAATCGGTATCATTTTCTACACTATTGTCTGTAAATGTCGTACCTGTTAAACCGTTAGAAATTAGTTTGCGACCACTTGCATTATCGTCTGTATCTCTAAAAACACCCACATTCTGAATGTTAATATCTTGAATATCCCAATTCAAAGTTACCGATCCATCACCTGGCGTTGTTGTTAAAATAATTTGTGGATTTAATGCTTTTGCCGTAGCATTTACAGCTTCAGAATTAGTACTCACTCCAGAAACATCTGTAGCTTTTACCCAATACCAGTACTCTACTCCAATTTCAGCAGTGGTATCTACATATGAGTTTCCTTCAATATTATTTGCTACAGAAACCCGTCCGCTTGGGTCTGAATCTGTATCTCTAAAAATATCCTGATCGCCTAAAGTAATATCTTTTAATTCCCATTGCAGTAGCACTGAGTTATCTCCAGAATATGCTTGCAACGTTACACTCGGTTCAGGAACAGCTGGCGTCGCACTAGCTACATTAGAATCTGTACTTTCACCTGAAACATCTGTGGCTTTTATCCAGTAAAAATACTCCGTACCATTTTCTACAGTTGTATCTGTATATGTATTACCTTCAACATTATAAGCAATTGAGACGCGTCCTTCTGGGTCTGAATCCGTGTCTCTAAAGACATCCTGATCTCCCAAAGTTATCCCTGTCATTTCCCAATTTAAAACAACTTCACTGTTCCCTTTCGTTGCAGAAAGTGTAATAACCGGATCTATATTAACAGCTGTTGTAGTTGCTCCATTAGAATTATAAGTTTTTGAATCCTCTCCCGTTACTTTTATCCAATACCAATAAGTAACACCATTTTCGGCAGTAGTATCGGTATAATCTACCCCAGTAACTTTACTTTTAATTAGAGTACGACCACTAGGATCCGAATCTGTATCTCTAAACACATCCTGTCTCGTTGCCGTAATATTTTTTAATCCCCAGTTTAAATAAATCATATCATCTCCTGGTACCACAGACAAACTTACACTTGGTGTATCGTTATAAGCGCAGTTCATTGTAGCATCTGAAGTATTACCAGATTGATTCACAGAATTTGGCAAATTATAATCTGTTTCATTACCATAAGAATTATTATCCTGAACAATTCCTGTAACACCATTTACTCCAGAGATTCCTGCTTTAGAATTATTAGAGACACAGTTTCTTTTAATATCAATATTGGTTGTTGGCACACCTTCAGAATTTGCTAAAATCCCAACATCTCCATTATCGTTAACAATACAATCGTATACTAAATACCCGTCTGTGTTTGCTGCACGAACACCTCTAAAGTAATTACCAGACATTTCGCAATTGTAAACTTTAATATCTTCACTATATGAAATATTAATTCCGTTAGCAGAGGTTGAATTTAGAAACTGGCTATCTCTAACTTCTGCACCATATACTCGACGTAAATACATATTGTGGGCATATCCCTCTTTTCCTGCTGTTCCATTTCTTTCAAAAAGGCAATCTTGAACCAATAAATTTTTAGTCCCTTTTATATGTACTCCCCAACCCGTTTCAAAACAATGCACATTAATAATTTTAATGTTTTCGTGATCTACACCTTGAGAAGTAATTTGAATTCCTCCTCCATTAATTGCATTAGTACCTTGAATCGCTAAGTTTTGAATGGTTAAGTTTTGTAAACCCTCAGCATCTGCTATAATCATATTCATGTTTACCGTGGTTTGCAGTAAACTTTCCCAATTACCTTCTCCCTGAAGCGTTACATTACTTTTCATTCTAACTGGAACGGTAATAACATGAGTTCCTTTTGCGAGCGTTACAATTCCGCCACCACTAGTTGAAACATTGTCTATAGCTGTCTGAATACTTTCTCCGGGAAGAACCGTTTGGTCTGTTGCCCATAATGTGGTTGATAAAAAAGTGAAGCAGACTAAGAATAATACCTGCTTAAATGCGTAATAATTTCTCATAAATAATAGTTTAATATTGGTTAAATATTCGTCTTAAAACAATTCAAACTTTAAGACTAAAATGTCAACTAAAACAAGTAACCTGTTGAAAACAGGAGACTTATAGCAATGTAATATTATTATATTATGAGTAGAAAGAATATAAATTATAGTTCTTTAGATATAACTTATAAGTCATTTATTTCTAATTTTCACTATTTCCTAATTTATTTGCTTATTCGTTTTATTATTAAGATTTTATACTGCATTTAAATTTGTAACTCACAAAAAAAGCAGTAAATCGCATGTCTATACAATTTACTGCTTTTTTATACTATGTAAATTTAATTTGTTTTTAAAAAAACCTATTGCTTTATGATACGTTTCGTAAATTCACTTGTTTCACTTTTAACTTTAATTAAATACAGTCCGGCAGCTAGGTTTGAAACATCTATACTAGACTCTGTATTATTTATGTTTTTATGTAATAAAGCTCTACCATTTAAGTCGTAAACCGTAATCACTACATCCCTTACTTGGCTATTTTTAATGTACATATTACTTTTAACGGGGTTAGGGTAAATACTAAATCCCAACTCTTTCTCTACATTATCTGTACTTAGAATTCCTACAGCTATGTTAAAATCTGTCCAAATAGGTGCTACTTCGTAGAACGTTTCTGTGCCGCTCGGCACTAGTAAACTAATATCACTTAAAGTTAAACCATTAAACAAATTATTCACTTTAGCATTTGCAATTTCATCAGGTGTTGTCCAATTTACTTGCATTTGTGTTATTCCAGTACATCCTCTGAAAGCAGCTACCCCCATAGTTGTTATTGTACTAGGAATATTAATAGAAGTCACCGATTTGCAATCTCTTATCATTTGGTCCGGCATAACCGTCCATTCATTAGGTATCACAAAAGATGTAATACCAGTACCCCTAAGAGCTCCTATACCTAAAGTTAAAGTTCCCGGAACAACTACTGAAGTAATTGAAGCACAATTGATAAAGGTATAATTTCCTGTACTTACGGCTTTAGTTAAATCCAAAGGTGCTAACGCTAACGACGTACAATTACTAAAACTATTGTCTCCAAACGTTATTATATTTTCTAGGTTAATAGTTGTTAGGTTAGTACAGCTACTAAATGCGGTGGATTCTATTGATATAACCGTACTAGGCAGAGTTACATCTGTAATGGTTGTATTATTTAAAAATGCATTTTCACCAACGGCGACAACACTATAAGTCACAGAATTATTTTCAGCAGTCTCTGGTATCTCTGCATTTGTTACTTCTTGCCCGGATACAAACCCTGTAACCTGACATTCATTAGGATTTGTTCCTAATATATTATATGTATACACTCCATCATCAAAATTTTGATCTTCTATACCTCTATCCGCATTAATTACATTTCCTGTACTATTATTAATTACTATACCTGTAGTGTTGATAGTGCTCCCAGTTGTTGTTGGAAGTATTTCTACTGGCATATCTGTAGAATTATCTAAAGTAATTCCTAAAGTTGTATCAGTCCCAAGTGGCGAATATGGATTAGCTCCAGATGGTCTTTTAGCTCCTATTATAATTTTATGTTCCTCTGTTCTTGTATTATCCCCCCATTTAGTAAATGATACTTTATTATTAGAGCCTGAGATAGTTGCAATAGCATGTAACGTAGTTTTAGGTAATGTTGGCATTAATTCTAATTCGACTTCAGAATCATCTCCACTTAAATACAATAAGGGTCCATTAACAGCATCGCCTCGGCTATTTTTAATAGTTACATTCTGAACATTATAACCCGCTTCACACCCTGTAGCTTCACAATTTTCAATTAAAATTTTTCCACCAACCTCTGTAGCAAAACCAATCCGTGTATTTTTAGCTATACAATTAGTAAAAGTAATATCTCCTGTAATATTGCCATCGACGCCACCGCTACCATACGTACGAAAACCTCCTTCACTTAAAGATTTTGTATATCCTGGAGTTATAATATTTTCTCCATTATAATTACCATAAACAGATGCAAAACCTTTATCGAAAGCTGGCCCAGAAGTTTCTGCTAACATATCGTCTGTAGTTCTAGTAACTGCTTCTGCATGACAATCTTGAAACAGCACATTTCGACCACCTTGAATAAAAAATAAGTGCCCGAAAGCTTCTGAATAAATAGAACAACGAATAATATTAATATTTAAACCTTCAACAAGTAGACCACTATGTTTTCTTAAAGTCACCAAATTATTGTCTCCTTTCCCCAGCAAATCGCCATAACCATAAGGATAAGAACCTTTAATATTTAATGTAACATCCTCGACTGTTACATTTTCACCTGCAACTGTAAACGATTGCATTCCTGGACTTGATGGTGCCGACTCTCCTATATCTTTAACCGTTAATCCTTTAATAGTGATATTACTTCCTGTTACATAAAATTCTATACAACGAGAGCCAAAATCATTTAGAAGCTCAGTATTTACCTCAATGGTAACACCTGTAAAATCGAATGTATTGTTATTTCCGCTAAATAGTATCATACTATGCCTACCATTGGCGTCAGGAATAGAATTACTAATAACTGTAGGAGTTAGGTAGTCTTCCATTTTATAAACTCCTTCTTCCATCGTAACAGTTTGATCAGAATTAGCTGCTACCACAGCAAGATCGGCAACGCTAGAAACAGTTACTGCTGTTTGTGCTGAAATATTAGCCGAAGCCCATATGAACGATAAAGCAAAAAAAATGTTTCTAAACGAAGACATCGCTCTATTTAATTGATTCTGGGGTAATGATTTTTTCATAATTAATTTGGTTTTAGTTAGAATACTAAAGAGACAAAAAAACATATTGATTATTTATAATTTATAATCCATATCCTATAAAAAAACACCCATTTTAGAAAAAAAACACCATCATTATTAAGTATATCATTTTTTAAAAGCCTTAAATCTGTTTTTCTTTAAAAAATCAAAAAAGCCCGTTAAATAAAACGGGCTCTTAAATCTTTATTTCAAAATAGTCACAAAGGTTCAAAACTCCTAAAGATGTAGTTCTTTTAAAAGACTTCTGTGACTCATTAAATTATTTCTACTTTTGATCCCACAATCTATACGGATCGTTATTTGCAATCATTTCCTCTAAGAGTAAAGCTTCCATTTCTGCTAACTTATCTGCATATTCCGGATTTGTGGCTAAATTAGTTTCCATCGCTCCCGTTTTGTGGTGTTCTGGTAAATATTCATGTGGATTTTCGGCAAGGTTAAACAACTGAGTTTCTCTAACAGTTCCATCCATGACATCGTATTTTATTAATTTCCAATCGCCTTTTTTCACGGTTCTCATCCCTGGTTTAGTTCCTCCGGCATACACACCATACATAACATCTCTTACCTCTTCTTTCTCACCTTTTAACACGGGTACAAAACTTTTACCTTGCACCGTTTCTGGAATTTCAATACCAGCTAAATCCAACACCGATGGCAACACATCTAATAGATAAATATTTCCATTTTTAGTTTTATGACCATCTATACCAGGGCCTTTAATAATAAACGGTACACGCCATGTATGCTCGTATAAATTTTGTTTCCCCATTAAACCATGACGCCCTATAGCGATACCATGATCGGAGGTATAAATAATATATGTATTTTCTAATTCTCCCGTTTCTTCTAACTTTTTAAGAACTTTACCTAATTGTATATCTATATTTTCTGAACATGCAAACTCACGTCCTACTTCATTTCTAATGGTATTTACATCTCTGTTTTTCCACACACCACTTACACGTTCTTCATCTCTTAACTCTGGATGACCGTGAAAAAACGGATGTGCTTCTAAATAATTTTCTGGAAGTTGTGGTTGTTTCTCATTCAATTCTGGTAAGCTATTTTCATCTTTATGATTCACAGCTCCATATTTTTCGAGTAATTCTGGAGTTCCGTTACGCGTGTCGTGTGGATGAGAGAATCCAAGGTAAATAAAGAACGGATCTTCTTCTTTGGCCGTCTCTCTATCTCCTAAATAATTAAGTACTTGCTCGGCATGCCATGCACTACCACTTTCTTCTGTTCCTCCACGTTTCGTAGCGTCATGCACCACAGTGAATTGCTTGTTCGCACCCGGATAAGAATTTCCTTTTTTACAGGTTCTCATGGTTTTATATCCTGCTTTATTAAATAGGGCCCCTATAGTTTGTTCGTCTAAAGGATGCGGACCAATTTGTGTTTGAAACTCTGCACTTGGAGGCAAGTTCCATACCGTTCTTCCTGTCATAATCATATGTCTAGAAGGTGTGCACACGGCACCATTCATAGATCCCATATGTCGAGCACTTTCAAATACGACACCTTCGTTTGCTAGTTTATCGATATTAGGAGTATCTAATATTGAATTCGGATTATAAACTTTCAGGTCGAATGGCGATTGATCATCTGCCAGAACGAATAAAAAATTAGGACGCTTTTTCTCTTCTTGCTTTTTCTCGGCTTCTTTGCAACTCATAAAAAGTGAGAGGCATACTAAGGCTGCTATTTTTAATACTTTCATATTGGTAATCTGTTTTAATTTTTAATTTATATTATAATTCCGTTTCTATAATTTTAGCGACTTCTTTACCTTGAGCAAGAAAACCTAATTCTTTATAATGTACATTTCCAGGTTCTTGTGCCCAAGTCTCTAAATGAGGTTTAGTAAACCTGTATAAATCGTTGATTTTTATATCTGGATATTTTTCTAATACTTCCAAAGCCGCCTTATTATAAATAACACTATCACCTTCAAACCTACCTTTTGCATGCGCTGGCACAGGGGTTGTTGTAGCGAAGATTAATTTAGCCTTCGGAAAATTCGATTTTAAATACTCACAAATAGCTTGTAAGTTAATTTTATATTCTGAAATGGAAGAAACTTGTTTTCCTTCTTTATTTAGATTTTTACCTTTAAGATATTTTAAATCATGTAACCCGACATTAAAATGAATAATATCCCATTTAAAATCCCATCCTTCCTTTAAATTTGGCTGAAACATAGTCTCTTGAAGTGTATTCATATTCGGAATAAAATTCTGACTTGAACCACCATTTTTAAATAATCTAAATACCGTAGCTTTATCATCTAATTGCGCGCGCGCTTCCGATGTATATAAAATTGAAATAGAATCGCCATAAATTAAAACATTTGGTTTGCCCTTTTTAGGATGCACATACTTAAAGGCGTCTGTTTTATAGACTTCTCCAATATTTCCGTATAAGATGTTCCATTGCGAACGACAAATTTCTTCGTTAGTCTTGGTGCCCAAAGTGGCCGAAAAACCATTTGGAACTGCAGAAATTGCTAATCCTCCTAATCCAATTATTTTTATAAACTCTTTCCGTTTCATGATTCTGACTGTATAAAACAATACACGTTATTCCGCTTTATTTATATTTAAAAGTTTAATTATGTTGAATAACTTTGGTGTTTTCTCCTTTATCTTCTATCAGCTTTCCATTAGTTACAATCTCACTGTTACGTGTTAGCTTACCAATTTTTATAGGCATTCCTGTTTCGTTTACAAACTGCAGATCACTAGTTTCTCCCTCTCCATAAGGCGACATAGATTCGCCATGCTCTGGATGTGTATATCCGATTAATATTAGAAGATCTTGCGTTCTATTTTTTCCATTAGCCGATTTTAATACTACTTTATTATTGCGACCTTGTACCGTTGCCAAAGCATGTACAATTCTATCCGATTCTGCAGGATCTAGAATTAATTCCACATTTACATTACTACCTTCTACAAATAGTAATGGCCCATAATTAGCATCGCCTTTACAGTTTTTAACAATCGCATTATCTCCTACCCAATACGCGCGTTCTGTCCCAATGGTCGTACAGTTTTCAAGCCGAACGCCTTCTGCACGTAATTCGAAGCCTGCACGTGTATTTTTGGCTGTACAATTTTTAAAGTGAATATTTTTAGAATATCCATACGTTCGAAAACCATCTTCGCTTAAAGATTTCATATAACCAGGAGTTACAACATACTCGCCTTCACGATTCTGAGTCCAAGTGCGGAAATTTACATCGAAAGCTGGGCCCGAAGTTTCTGCCAAAATATCGTCTGTTGTGCGTATTGCGCCTTCTGCATAACAATCTTCGAAATACACATTTTCTGGATTTTTCTGAATAAAAAAACAGTGACCAAAAGAGCGATTGTACAATTTACAACGGTATAATTTTGTGTCGCTTCCTGTCACTAATAAACCACTATGTTTCTTGTGTTTAATTACCGTCTCTTTAGCCTTACCTTTTCCAAACAAATCTCCGTAGCCATATGGCGAAGACCCTGCAACGTAAAGTGTTATATCTTTAAGAACATTGCCTTGGCCAGCCACTTGAAGCACCGTACCTCCTGGCGACGTCCCTTCTCCAATACATCTAATGGTTAATCCATGAACTGTATTATTATTTCCTTTTATTATAAATTCGTCGCTATGAATTGGCGGATTTAATGCTGTGCGTAATTCTGTATCAACCTCAATTTCTACACCTTCAAGTTTAAATATATTATTACTACCGTTAAACACGATATATGAAAATTTCTTTTGATCGTGACGAACACGCATCGAATCTACTGTTAAATAATTAGCGAGTTTATATACACCTGGCTTCATGGTTATCACATTTCCACTCTGCGATGCATAAGTCGCTAATTCTTCCAGACTCGAAATCTGAATTTCTTTAGCATTTGAAAACTGACTAAAAAATAAGAATCCGAAGACATAAAGCAATGTTTTAAAATGTAAAGTTACATTTTGACGAAGGTTTGTTTTTATCATTTTACGGCCTAATTTTTATCCACTACCAAGATCACAAATTTGAAAACAAACGAATATAAACTATGATTCTTTTCGTATAAATTAAGTGTCAATTTACCATAAACACACGCTTTTAAACACAAAAAAGCCTTTTCAATGTTTTAATTTTGAAAAGGCTTATAACGAGTATTTGGATTGGTTACTCTAGTGTTATTTTAAAAATGTTTCTACAGGAACGACCTCATCAAACTCTTTTATTTTAATATTTCTATAATAAATCTCTGCAGTTTCAGATTGAAATCCGATAATTCCCGAACTTGGATTTAAATTAAAGGCCATATTTACAATGTCGCCATTTAATTTATGAATCGTATACTTATCGCCCATGACTATAATTTCGCATTGATTCCATTGATCGTCCAACGCTTTAAAATTACGTGTTGGTGTTGCATGATGAAGCCAACTCTTTGAAGTATCTAAAACACCGCCTTGTTTGGGATGCAAATATGTCTCACTATCTTTAGCCCTATACCAGTCGTATGTCACATCTTTTGGACGAATTAAATCACCAGTATGATTTCGTTTTGTAGTCTGGTCGTAACGCACCTGATATTCTATTCCTGTAGGCCAAACGGCATCATTTGTTACATGATAATACACACCGGCATCATATTGCCAACGCTCAAAATTGTTTGCAACACGACTTCCCCATTTGTATTCAAATTTCAAGATATATTTACTATATGTTTTCTTGGTGTAAAACAGACCATGTGTATTATTTTCACCCGTATTTAATTCATATTCCTTAGGAAAGGCATCGTTAAACACATGAACCATATCGTTTTCAATAGCAAACACTTTTTTCGCCAATACATCGTCTCCATTGCGAAGTTTTAAATACCAGCCATCAAAGTTTTTTCCGTTGAAAAGTGTTTCGAATCCATCTTTATCTAGAACTTTTGAGTTGGATTGATCTTGTGCTAATAATGGAACTCCCATACAGAACAGTAAACTTGCTGAAAGAAACATGGTTTTAATGGTCATATTAAAAAGGTTTAGGTTAGTAAATCGGATTAGTTTAAATTCATCCACGTTACTTGCGACCAATCTTCCTTAATAAAGGGTTGAGCAGGACCTGCAGTAGATCTTCCGTTTTTTATAATATCTGTGATTTTAGTTTTTAACTGATTTACGATTTCTGGATGCTCGAAATACAAATTTTTAGTTTCACCTGGATCATTTTCTAAATCGTATAACTCGTAAATAGCTTCGCCTGCTTTAGGTTCAATGATAACTGGTTTTAACGAACCTCCAGAACCTCTAAGCATATTTAATTTCCATTTCCCTTCACGAATTGCAAAATGCCCAGTAAACGAATGATGAATCACAGCTCTATTTTGAACCTCTGTATTCCCCTTCATTAAATGGTATAAACTGTAACTGTCTTCGGCAGCGTTTACCGGAAGTTGTGCACCTACAATATCTGCAATAGTCGCTAAATAATCGGTTTGACAAACAGGTGTAACTACTACGCTCCCTGCTTTAATCTGATCTGGCCAGCGCATTAAAAAAGGAACGCGATGTCCGCCTTCATAAATATCACGCTTACCGCCTTTAAAATTCATACAGCTATAATGCTGATAGGTATCTCTTTGATACTCGTAATTACTTTCTGCACCATTATCCGATGAAAAAATCACCAAAGTATTATCTTCTAAACCATTTGCTTTTAGTGCATCTAACACTTGACCTACACGGTAATCGGTTTCTTGCATAAAATCTCCGTAATTACCACAATTACTTTTCCCTTGAAAATCAGGATGCGTGCTATGTGGCAAGTGCGGACTTGTTAAA
Organism: Formosa sp. F44; assembly: GCF_056238645.1. The sequence goes on along the minus strand of NZ_JBWDLJ010000004.1, from coordinate 431,069 downwards.
GGAAAATACAAGAAAAATGGCTTTCCTTTTTTAGCTTCAGCGGCTGTCTCGTCTATATACTTTACCGCTCTGTTAGTTAACGTTTCCAACACATATTCGTCGTTAAAAGATGGAGCGACTTCCACATAACCTTTACTTTGCTCGGCTTGATAAGGTGGTGTCATTCTATAAGTACGAGGCGTGACATCCATTTTCTTTTTGGTGAACATATTTGGCGGATCCAACACACGATCATTCTCTAAATACGTTAATATTCCATAATTCATGGATGCGGGAATCCCGAAAAAATAATCGAATCCTTTTTCTATAGGTCCGTCGGTAAATGGTTGTGACCAATCGCGTCCGCCTTCTTTTACATCTCCTACAAATTCCATTTGTAAATGCCATTTACCAATCATTGCCGTATTATACCCTTGCTTTTGAAGTAACGAACCAATGGTCATGCGTTGGTCTTCAATTAAACATGGTCCATCGGCTCTTAACACGCCTTTTTTTAACGATGTTCTCCAGCTATAACGGCCCGTTAACAACGAATATCGCGATGGTGTACACACGGCATCACTACTATGCCCGTCTGTAAACACAATACCCTCATTAGCTATACGATCCATATTTGGCGTTTTAAATTTGGCCTCCGGATTTAATGCACTCACATCTCCATACCCTTGATCGTCGGTGTAAATAATTACAATATTTGGTTTGTTTTGAGCTGTACTTAAATAACCGCATAAAACAAAAAGACAAACACATAATGTCCGTAATTTGATTTTAAAATTATTATTCATTTTATTTTATAATTTATAAATTTTAATTTTTTCTATAACTTTTCAATGTACACGTAATATGAAGGATATACTTTTCCTGACTCATCAATTAATTGAGCTTCCATATCGTATTTACCAGCGGGAATTTTTCCTCTAAAAGTAACCTCCTCTTGTCCCGGTTTTATGTCTAATTGTTTTGAAATATTAGCCACGTACAGAAAAGCCTTTTTAAAATCTGTTTTTACTCCGGCCGGCGATGTCTTATCAAATTCTATCGCTTTTTCTTGAGCTGGAAAAGTTTCATTAATGCCTAATCCACTTTCACGCGGAAATCTGCGTAAACTAATGCTATATTCTCCGTCTTTAACAAATTCTATTTTCCACCGACCAGAAGACCATTCGGGTACTCTAGCGCCATCTTGATGCCAAGACGGTGCGTACCTTCCAACAATCATATCGTGAGCAGAAATACGTGAAGGATTTTCGAAAGCTGTCCCTACTTTTATATAGGCATATTTTTCGTTTACGCCTTCATCTACAAAAGTATTCCACCAAGTTTCATATCCTACAGACAAACGGTCTGCAACCTCTGGATGCGCCGAAATTACATTATGATCTTGACCCAAATCGGTACGCATATTATATAATTCTTTACCATCTACCAGACGCCAGTTATCGTCCATTACTGTATATTTCTTATACTTAATTAGGTTTTGCTCTCTTTGGGTATCCATATACAATATTCGGTTGTCCCAAGGTGCATTCTTATTTTGTAATAACGGATTTAAACTTTTACCATCAAGCTTCTTTACGGGATTAAAATCGAGTCCTAATAAATCCACAAAAGTCGGAAGCAAGTCGTAATGCGCAACCAAATTATCAATATCTTTTCCTCCTGTAAGGTTACCATCTGGCCAACGTATATATAAAGGCACACGATGTCCGCCATCATACTGACTCCCTTTTCCGCCTTTTAATCCAGCATTGAAAGTGCTACGTCCTGCCGATGTTCCATTATCTGTGGTAAAAATAACGATGGTATTATCTAAAATTCCCAACTCAGAAAGTTTATCTTCTAAACGTTTAAAGTTATCGTCTATATTGGTAATCATACCGTAAAACCTACGTAAACGCGGATCCAAAGATTTGTAAGCTTTTCCTTGATACATATCGTAATATGATTTTGGAAGATTATATGGTGAATGTGGCGCATTTGTAGAAATGTAACAGAAAAAAGGAGTGTCTTTATTTGTTTCAATAAAACTAAGAGCGCCATCGAAAAACACATCTGTACAGTACCCATCGTACTTTTCCAATTTACCATTATGCCAATACGTATCGTCGAAATAATCGTTGCCCCAATAATCCGGACCTTGACCAATACCTCCTCCACCATGACGAATGACTTCATGAAAGCCACGATCTTCTGGACGATATGGATAATTATCTCCTAAGTGCCATTTTCCGAACATAGCATTTGTGTAACCATTTTGGGCAAAAATTTGAGGTAAAATAACCTCATCTTCAAAAAGGATAGACCGACCGTTAATTGTATGAAATACGTTAACGCGATTACTATGTCGGCCCGACATAAAAGCCCCTCTAGTAGGTGCACAAGTCGTAGACACATGGTAGTTTGTAAAACGAACAGCTTCATTATAAAGGTTATCTATATTTGGTGTTTTTACATAGGGATTTCCCTCGCAAGCCAAATCGCCTTTACCTTGATCGTCTGTAATAACGATAATAACATTCGGTTTCTTTTTAACCTTTTGCTGTGTCTGTGCTAGTACAAGATGAACTGGTAATAGCATGACAGCTAAAACAAATATTAAAATTCTATTATTCAAATCTTTAAAGTTTTTCTGCAGTAACATAATAAGCCCCTAATTCCTCATTATTATCTAAGGTAAACCATGTTTGAAGTTGAGAATCTCCCGCTTTTAAATCGACTGTAAACTCAACATATTCCTGAGTGTCATCCACGGCTTTCTCATCTTCAATATCTTGAATTTTAATTCGAGCATTTTTAATACTCAAGGCTTTTCCTTTTTTAGATGCACTTACACTAGTACCTGGAAGTTCTGGACGTATAGCCGCCTCTGCTCCTAGTGCTAGCTTAGTTTCTTTTGGCCAACGACGTAATTTTAAATTATAAGTTCCAGCTTCCGCAACTTTAATTAACCAATATCCATTATCCATATATCCTTCTCTAATATGTCTTTGGTGCCATGGGCTCGCTGCTTTTTCGGTATGCCAATCGTGACAAAATAATGTTGCAGGATTCTCTGCTTCATGCCCTATATAAATACGCGGTAAATCGCTATATCCTGGTAATAAATCTGCCCACCATGCATCGTAGGCGTCTTTAAGTTCGGCCATTTTTTCTGGATGCAGATCGGCTATATTATTACGTTGTTCTGGGTCGGTTTTTAGATCGTATAACTCTGTACCATCTATAACGCGCCACTTACCTTGCATTAGAGACGTTCTTCTCCAAGGTTCTGGCACATCGATACGTTGAGAATTTGTAATTACAATACGCTCTTTAAAGTCCGTATCATCTCCTTCTATTAGCGGTTTTAAACTTTGTCCGTCAAATTTAATATCATCTTTTACATCTAAATTACATAAATCTACTAAGGTTGGTACCACATCATAATGCGCTGTTAAGGCATCGATATCTTTCCCTACTGTTATGCCTCCATTTTTCCAATGGATAAATAAAGGAACACGATGACCGCCTTCATATTTACTAGCTTTAATTCCGCGCATACCGGCATTAAATCCTTTGGTAACAAAACCATCTAATCTATCGTCTGTCTTTGGAATTTTTGCTCCTGCAGACGTTCCGTTATCAGTCATAAAAATTAAAATGGTATTATCTATTAATCCGCTTGTGTTTAAATACTCAGTAAGCTTTCCTATATTTTCATCCACATTAGCGATTAAGCCATAAAAGGCCGCACTTGGAATGTTCTCATTATCTTTATAAGGATCGGAATATTTATCGTCTACAAAATATGGTGTGTGAGCGGCATTTGTAGGCAAGTAACAGAAGAATGGCTTGTTTTTAGCTTTGTTAACTTCCATAAAATTAATGGCTTCGTCGAACCAAATATCTGTACAAAATCCTTCAAATTGTTCTAATTCACCATTTCTGTGATAGGTATCGTCAAAGTAATCGTTATCCCAATAATCCATAGTTTGCTCGATACCCCCACCGCCAAAACTAACAACTTCTTCAAAACCTTTGTCTTGTGGTCGTGATGGATAATTATCTCCCAAATGCCATTTTCCAAAGAGTCCAGTAGCATAACCATTTTCTTTCATAATTGTTGCCACCGTAGTTTCACGCTCTAAGAGTATAGAACGCCCATTTACTGTGTGCCAAACGCCTGCTCTGTTTGCATTATGTCCCGTTAATAATGCCGCACGTGTAGGCGCACAAGTTGGATTTACATGATAATCTGTAAATCGAGCACTACTTGCGTGCAAAGCATCAATATGCGGTGTTTTTATATATGGGTTTCCTAAAGCGCCAATATCTCCATAACCTTGATCGTCCACCAAAATTAAAATCACATTTGGTTTTTCTGAATTGATTTCAGTCTTTTCAACTATCTTTTTATCATCAGTTTTGCACGAAGTAAAACACAACGCGCTCACTAATAATCCGATGTAGAATGTGTAAGATTTCATTTTTATTAATTTAGATTAGTTTGTTTTTAGTTGTAAAAGGGTATGTATTTTATAGTTAGATCGCCGGAATTTATTGAGTTTTTAAATTCAATTCCTATTCTTTTTGCGCCTTCGCCTTCTCTTAAATGCTCTACAGGAACGGGTTCTGGATGAATTTCAACTTGCCCTACAGAGCTAGAAATTTCAACTTTTACCTTTTCAGTTTTCCCAATAAGCATCACAGTGTTAGCATCTAAAATTTCATAATTGGCAAACGTCATGATTGCCGATCCAAAATCTATGTTTTCTGAGGCCTCAAAATGGTCTGTAATACTAATGCTTCCGTTTCCAGTCTTAATATTAGTGATAGTACGTGTTAGCACATCCAACACAGGTAAATCGTAAGCTGGTTTTATATCCATAACCACCTTATCTTCTTCCGAAGAAAAACTAGTATCGGTGATTATCCCTTTAAATGATTTTCCATTAGACTGTAAGGTATTATTAATTTTCGGAACCGGATGCCCCCAAGAGCTTCGCGCTTTATTATCTGGAGAAAACGAACCTGCCATATACGATGGTGCTCCAATATCGCCCGAAATTAATTCGTCATTTAAAACAATAATATAGGTACCTACATCACTATGGTTATGATTCTCGGCGTTATGCCCTGCCTTTACAGCAATGGAAAACGGCACTTCTTGTTTACCTCTAGATATTACCATTCCAAAATCGTCGAAATACGTATGATCTGCTAATTCTGAAGATGAGTTTAGAGTTGTATTAGGGGTAAACATTTCTGGATGATCCCAAGCGATAATCTGTTCTACAGCCTCTTCAAATCTAATTTCTGATGGTTTTATAGCGCCATAATAAGCAGCGGATAAAACTTCGGCAAAATTACTTCCTTTACTAGACGTATGCGATACACCATCGGCAAACGGTGCACAGGTACCATTCTGAATTTCGAATTGTTCAGGAAAGTTTCCTACATTTTTTAATTTTTGAGGATTTTCGCCTTTAAATAAATCAATTTTTCCACCGGTATAATCATATACCATTTGCGCTAAATAGAGATAGTGATTAAATCCATATCCCCAGTACCCTAATCCCTCCGAGCAATAACCATCTTCTCCAAAACCACTAACATAATGTTTCATGCTGTTTATTGCAGAACCTACAGCAGCAATACGCTCTTCGTGACTTCTAGAATTGGTAAGAGTTACAAATAAAGTACCACTTGTACACACAGAATTCCAATTGCTAGTCCCATCTATCCAACGGTTGTTTTCGTCTGCAATTTCACAACTTTTTAAATAATTATCGGTAATTCGCCATTGCAACTGCTCCTGAATATCTGTCCGCATTGTTTCCGAAAGTGAATCGCCCAAAAGTGATTCTCCTAATGCTAACACCATTCCGAATTTACGAGCGCCCAAGTCTATAGAGACGCGTCTACCTTCTAAAACACCATTATCTTTATCGTCGTGATTAGGATGCAACCACGATTTCATATCCATAATGGCTTGCATATACGTGTTAATTTGCGGTAGAAAACGCCCTTTATTCTCTAGACATTCAGCTAAAATATAATGTTCTAAATGTTCCATGGTACGGTAATATCTCGGCTTGTAAATCTTTCTATTGCCGTCTTTATTTGCCAAGCGATAAATACTATCACTTATTGGCACTTCTGGTTGTTTATCTATTAACGCTTCGGCATCATTTAAATACTCCTGACCAGATTTTGTAGTAGCAATTGCATCCCAGTAGGTTCTATCGGAAATTGAAGGCGCCGCTTTATATGTTGTTTCTGGAATAATTGCTTTAAGCATTTCCATTTGTTTTGCTGAAGGGTAAATCGTATCGGTTCTGCCGTGTTTTAAAAATTCCGAAATGTCTAAGTTATTCGATTCTGGTTTTGAATTGCAACTCACAACAACAGTACTCATTACAAATAGTGTAATCACGAAAAGTGATACAGAGGATTTTAAGTTATTACTAATATTCATAATATATTTTATTATATAACGCAGTTAATATGTTAAACCTAATCTTCTTTACTGAAACTTAAGATAGTAGACAACTCCGGATTTCCTCCTCGTTTACCACAACCCGAAGCGATATACAGTTTCTTTTTATACCATATTAATTGCGTTCCATGTCTGCCTTCTGGCATACTAGGCCAAGCACTCCATGTTTCTGTTTTTGTATCTAAACATTCAACTTTGTTGTGCGCTTCTTTTTGACTTGCACTTTCTCCTCCAGCAAACAGAATTTTATCTTTAACCGCTATTGCTGTGACTCCTGCACGTTCTGTTGGCACGTTTTTTTTTAAAGTATGCCACATATTCGTTTTAAAATCGAATACATCGACTTCACCAATTGTCAGTTCAAAAACTTTTTTAATTTTTCCTGAAGATACGCGACCTCCTAGCATATATAATTTACCGTTAGTCACTGCAGACGAAGCGTGATCTCTAGCGCGAGGTGCATCCGGCAGTACGTTCCATTGTCCCGTTTTAAAATCGTAACTATCAAACCACGTGACATGGCCATCCCAATGTCCGTCTATTATTCCGCCAGCGATATACAGTTTATCGTTATACACACTTGCGGTTGTTGAAGCTCTAAGTCGGTTATTTGGCATTTTAAAAGCGATAGACCAAGAATCTGTTTTTGGACTGTACATATACACATCTTTAACGGGGGTTTCATGTGGATAAGGTCCGGTGTGTGCCCCTGCTACATAAATATTTCCTTTATAGGTTACACCTTGAAAGTGATGCAATTCTATTGGCGGTTTAGCACCCGAAGTCCACGTTTTTGTTTTGGGATTAAAAATTGAAACCTCTTGAATACGACGTCCGCCTAACAAATAAAACAAACCATCTGCTTCTACAAAAGCGGCTTCATGTCGTGCTACAGGTTCGCCGGTACAACTTAATGTCTTCCAAGAATAATCCTGAATATCTTGCGCATTTACCTGAGTATTTAATCCTAGAAACAGACATAATATAATAAGATATGATATTCGCATTTACTTAACTTTTTAGTGTTTTGAATGAAATAGACTTGAATTAATTAAGCTTTTAAGCGCTTACTAAAAAGCAATTCAAGTAAAAAAACTCATCTAGATTTTTATAAACATAATTAACACGCTTATTAATTTGGATCCTTTTTAAATCAAAAAAATAACATTGAAGACCACATACAATGCATCTACAATGTTATTTTTTTTAATTCAATTTAAGTATAACTCATGGTTCAATTTTTATAAACTATGACCTTTAAACCTTACTCCCCCTGCAATTAAAAGTTTTATCCCTCGATATGCTATGACTCAAGTCTTCTTAATTAATATTATAAAGCACAACGCGACGATATATTATTATTCGTTCAAAACGGTGTTAACCGATCATGTAAAATCTAGAATCCAAATTAAAATTTGACTAATTAATTACAAAATCATCATTTTAAATGAGACAGTATAAATTGGGTCGTATACTCATCTATTTCTTCTTGTGAGGGCGAAATGTCTCCAGAAAAGCTATGACCTCCATTTACCACAGTAAGCAATTCTACATCGGCATCTTTCTCTTTTGCTACCTCAACCATATATTGAGAATTTATAATAGGAAGCGTTTTATCGCTGTCGCCATGTACCAATAAAACTGGTAAACTATCTGAGTTTAAAAATTCTGTCGGACTTAATAATCGTGCGAGTTCCGGTTTTTCTTCTAGAGTGCCACCTAAAAGACGCTCAAAAAGTGTGCTGTCTGCAAAAACCGAATTGGGACGCAAATCTGGATTTAAACAAGACGTAAACGGATAGTAGGAAACCACACATTTATATTTTGGATGAATCTGAGCTAATTCTTTATCTCCTGGAAAATAATCATCGGGTACTAAAGCCGTGACTAAACTCAGATGTCCGCCAGCCGAGCCTCCCCAAACGCCATAATTCTCCTTGTCTAATTTAAAATCTTCGGCATGTTTTAAAAGAAATCTAGCCGCATCTTTACAATCTATAGCAGATTCGAACGAGGTAACAGGAGCTTTCGCTAATCTGTAATCTATTGTGACACATATAACACCGTTTTCAACAAGTTTTTTTAATGTTCCAACGAAGGCAGTCCTATAAATATTATCCATATGTCCGCCAGCCCATCCACCACCATGAACAAAAACCATCCATGGATTTTCCGCTTTTAATTTATCGGCATCTGGAAAAAAAACATCCATCACTAAATCCTTTCCATCTACAGTTTTATAAACGACATCTTCTTGAAAATTAGTCCCTTTGATAAAACCATAATCCGATGCTTTTTGCGCGTAAACTAGTGTTAAACTAGATACTAAAAACAGAAAAGAAAAAAACCATAATGAGGTCGCATGTCGTGTTAAATTCATGATATAAATTATATTAATACATAGATTATTTTTTAAAACCCTCTTTTAGAATTTTAAAACTTCAATTAAAGATATACTCAAAAAAACTACATTGCATATCCCAATTGATAAATACAATATTATTTTTTTAAATTGATATGTGTTCTAAACCATAGTTCAATATCTATAAACTATGATGTTTTATATTTCACATATTAATTCACACGCATTTAATTACTTGATTTACTACACTGTTGCAACCAAACTTTATTAAGTTAAATAAATGATTAGTTGAATCTTTTTTTTAATTTATTTTACGATTATAATCTGTTTCTGTACTATTTCAGATGAAGACTTCCCAATCTGAATTTCGTATCGCCCAGGATTTACTACATATTTTTGTTTATTTACATCCCACCACTGCATATCGTTTATAGAAAAATGTAACTCTACTTGCTCCGTGTCACCTTTTGAAATAGAAACTCTTTTAAATGCTTTTAATTGACGAATTGGCTGATATACTTTAGAATCTAAGTTGGTAACGTATAGTTGAATCACATCATCGCCATCCATAACACCTGAGTTTTTCACATCTAAAACAGCCGTGACTTCTTTTTTATTCTGAGTAATTTTCAATCCTGAATACTCAAACGACGTGTAGCTTAATCCGTACCCAAATGGATAGGTCACATTATCTTTCATATACATGTATGTTCGTCCTTTACTGATTTCGTAATCTTCAAAATCTGGTAATTTCTCAGGATCGGTATAAAATGTAAGCGGAAGATGTCCTGAAGGACTAACTTTACCGGTAATTAACTCTGCTAAAGCATAACCACCTTCTTGCCCTGGAAACCATTGTAACAGAATAGATGGCACAATGTCATTTAGTTCAGACAACTGCATTACAGTTCCGCCATTAACCACCACTAACATGTTGGGATATATAGACGCCAGTGCTTTAATTTCTTCCATCTGATCTTCTGGCAAAATAGAATTCATGCGATCATGAGATTCTTTAGACATTCTCCATGTAAGTCCACCCACGTATATTAGCAATTTATCTTCTGGATGCTCTACAGCAACAACCTCTTGGGGTTCCACCCATTTTAATAATGCACGAGCGGGCTCAGCTTCTTCATTATAATATTCTACTTTTAAATTTACTACTTTGCCAGCTTCTAGAAAAACCCCTTGAGATTCTTCGTTATCTGATGCTTTGCTATGCCAATTATCTAATACTTTTTCATCGTTAATCCACACTCGTGCACCACTTAAAGCTGTCATAGAAAAATAATGAAGTCCGGTACGATTAGGAGTTAATTCTGCTGTCCAACGTGCCGAAAACGTAGGCTGTGGAATTTCAGGATCTATATGCGCTAATGGTTTTGGTAAATCCAAATCGAAACCACGATCTGTTCTCACCGAAATAGGATGACCTTCGAGTTTAGTCCCTGCAAAATATTCTCCTGTTACACCTTTAGTCCCTGGCTTTCCTGGAACGTTTAAATTACCTTCTGGAATGAATAACCACTTCCCGCCTAACTGACTTTTAATTTCGAATTGGTTTCCTGCAATTTCTTGCATACCAAACATGGGTGTTACTGCTACACCTGCGGCATTTCCGCTGTAAGCTCCAAAAGGCGCATCGTTAACATAAGGTCCGGCAAAAAGAATAGATTTATATTTTTCTGGAGTTGCAGGAAGCACATTGTTTTTATTTTGCAGTAACACAGCACCCTCTCGTGCAATTTGTCGAGCAATAGCTAAATGATTTTTTGAACCAACTACATCTGTTGATATTTTAGTATACGGATTATCTTCATCTGAACGTAAAAGTCCTAATTTAATACGCGTAGCTAGACTACGAATAATTGCTTGATCTAAATCCGATTCTTTCATTAAACCTTGTTGAACCGCTTGCTTAGACCATTCTCTCTCATTAACTTCTCTAGCTCTGTCCGATCCAGAATACATATCTACACCAGCGGTAATCATCATCATAGCAGCTTCTGGTCCATTTTTAGCATACTTATGTTGCTCTACCAAGTGTCCTGGTACTCCAACATCGGTTACCACAGTCCCGTTAAAGCCCCATTCGTCCCGCAAAATATCGGTTAACAACCACTTATTTGCAGAACACGGAATGCCGTTTAAACCATTATACGCCGTCATGATGGATTCTACATCTTCGCGAGCAATCACATCCCGATAGGCTGGAAAATAATATTCTCGTAATGCACGCTCTGATACATCTGGACGCACATGCAAGCGATTATGTTCTGTATTATTTACTACAAAGTGTTTTATAGTCGCTACAGTCTTTAAATAATTGGAATCATCTCCTTGCAATCCGTTTACAAAAGCAGATGCAAGCTCGGTGGTTAAGAAGGGATCTTCACCATAGGTTTCTTCTGTACGTCCCCATCGTGGATCACGCGCCATATTTATAACAGGACTCCATAAGGTTAAACCGTGATATCGTTTTGCTTTATCCTCGGCAGAATCGGCATTATTTAATGCACGAGCTTCATCACTAATAGCGGTTGTCATGTCTTTAATTAATGACGGATTCCAACCAGAAGCCATAGACAATGGCACAGGAAACTGAGTAGCTTCTCCCCGACGTGCTACGCCATGCAATGCTTCATTCCACCAGTGGTGTCCAGGAATATCTAAACGCTCTATAGGTAAATTCGTCATTTCTATTAACCTGACTTTTTCTTCTAAAGTCATTTTTTTTATCAGGTCTTTTGCTTGCTTAGTTGCACGCTTATGAAGTGCTGTGCGATCTTGTGCTACACTTGTTTTCGCTAAGAGCATTGAAACACAACAAGCGACTAATAGCATGTATTTTTTCATAACTTCTTTATTTATCTATCACATTACTATACTTGTAAAGCACTACATTAAAAACGTAAATTCACGTGATTTCGTTTTTTAAAGGCTTTTCATTGAATCTTTAATAATTGAATCTATTTTTAAGTATTAAGACCAACCTATAAATTAGCGCTTCAATCCTATATTAATGACATACACAATACTATAAATTTTAGACTAAAAAGTATATCATTCATCATTCAAGAACTATAAATTATGGTCTATTTTGGAGTGTGTAATACTTAAAACGTTTTATAAGAAGACAAAAAAATATTTATATAAAAAAGCCTCATAACTACTTAAGAAAAGCAACGATGAGGCTAGGAATTAATAAAATGTGATAAACTATTTTAATGCTTTAGATATTGCAGATTTCACCATAGGCTCCATAATAAGATAGCCCTCTACATTTGGGTGAACAGTATCTCTTCCCAATTCTTTTATCAAACCTTTATCGTCATTAACCATTGGGGTATAATAATCTAAATAAATTATCTTATTTTTCTTAGCATACGCTTTCAAAAGTGTATTCAGCTCGATAATTTTATCTGCAGGTTCAATTGATGGACTCCAAGAATAACTACTCGCAGGAAGCACCGATGCCAATATGACTTCAATATTATTTGCTTTAGCTAATTCTGCCATAGAATATATATTTCCAGCAATACGGTCTATGTCAATATACCCTCTGTTTCCGGCAATGTCGTTTGTTCCAGCAGAAATCACAACTACCTTTGGTTGTAATTCGATTACATCTGGTCTAAAACGTAATAGCATTTGCGCACTAGTTTGTCCGCTAATTCCTCTATTCACAAAAGATGGATTTTCTTCGAAAAACACCCCATGATCACGCGTCCAATTATCGGTTATGGAGTTCCCGATAAACACCACTCTATTTTCTTTTTTACTCGGTGCTTTTAATTCGGCATTCGCTTGGCTATAACGAGCTAGATTTGCCCAATCTTCTGTAGGTATTAATTGTATTTTTAAAACTGAAACTTGGCTTTCTTGAGCTTTTTCTGGTAAAAAGGCCGTTAATTTACCATCAACTAACTTTATTTTTACTTTTTTATCTGGATTAGAAAGCAACCTTGCTTCTCTTGGTTTAATCGCTCTATCTAAAACCAATTTACCATCTTCTGGCCAGTTAAAAATGTGAGCCAATAAAAACCCTTCTTCACCCACTGTGTAGGCTCCCCATTCTGGTTTTTCGTAAGGAATTGTTTGAGAAAACCCAATACCAACATGCAGAAAAAATGCTAGTATTATACTAAACATGCTTTTATAAATATTCATCTTTTTGTTTTTATTGATTTGATTGTATATCCAAATCGTTCGTTATACGCTGTCATGCTATATTGATTAAAGATTACAACAGCATATTTTAATTATACAATTGTATTGTAATTAAAACAGGCAAACACCTAAAACGTTGCTTGCCTCTTTTATACATTTAATTCGACTTAACTTTTTATTTAGCCAACTCTATTTTAACAACAGAAACAGTTGTATCTGGTGCTAACTGAGGCACATCGATTAATAATTCGCGAGATGTTCCTAGTGCATTTAATTCTGTCTTAGGATCTGTTAACAAAGTTGCTCTTTTAACTTTAATGTCTTTATTTAGTTTTAAAAGTCCATCTTCTGGCCAATCGAAAACATGAGCATAAATGACACCATCTTTTTGAGTATAACGTCCCCATTTTGGTTTTTCGTAAGGACTTGCAGTTGCGCCATAAATCGCTTCACCATTTTTCTTAGTCCACTGCCCCATAGCTTCTAAACGACGAATACTTTCTGCTGGAAATCTTCCGAAACCATCAGGTCCTATGTTTAATAAGAAGTTTCCTCCTTTAGATACGATGTCGACTAATTTTTCAATTAAATCTTCACTACTTTTCCAATTCACGTCTGAAGGTTTATAACCCCAAGTACCATTCATAGTCATACACGCTTCCCAATCTGTATCGATTCCTGTATCTGGAATTTCTTGCTCTGGTGTACCGAAATCTCCTGCAAACTGACCAGGTTTATTGTTCATTCCATCCATACCAGTTCGCCCTTTATCTACTCTGTTATTTACAATAGTATTTGGTTGAATGTCACGAATGTATTTGTAAAGATCTTTCCCCATTTCTGTAGTATAATCTGAAATCCAATCTCCATCAAACCAAACTACTCCAATATCACCGTAATTTTTCAATAATTCGCCCACTTGAGGCTTCATATAATTTTCGTAATACTTTGGAAATTCTGGGTTTACAACAGACGGATCATCATGCTGAGAAATGTTGTAATTTGGATATAAATTACCCTGTGCTTGTGGGTGATGCCAATCTACTATAGAATAGTATAAACAAAATTTAATGCCTTGTTTTTTACAAGCTTCGGCTAATTCTTTTACAATATCACGCTTAAATGGCGCGGTGTCCATGACATCGTAATCTGATACTTTTGAATCCCATAACGCAAACCCTTCATGATGCTTAGAAGTTAAAACAATATATTTCATCCCAGCATTTTTCGCCATGGTTACCCATGCATCTGCATCGAACAACTGTGGGTTGAACATTTCAGGATATTTTTCATACTCTTCAATAGTGTAGTCAAGCTTATCCATGGCCCATTCGGCACCACCTCCAGCGATTTTAGTACCGCGTTCTCCACCAATAATAGAGTAAGCTCCCCAGTGGATAAACATTCCAAATTTAGAATCTCTCCACCATTCCATACGCTCGTCGTCCGACAACTTCTTCTTCGAGCTTGCTTGTGCCAAAACTGGCCCCATGTTTAACATGACGATTACCACCAGTAAGCACATGTTCCTTAACGTTTTCATTTTCATTTTTTATTATTTTAAGTTAATTAATTTGTTTTTATATTGATTGTCTTTTCAGACTGGTTTCTCATAATTACAAGTTCCATTTCATCTGTAGTATTTTCTACATTTATTTTGAAAAAATCTTGAATATTCTTCACTGGTTTTCCATCTGCTTGAAGAATGACATCTCCTTTTTTAATCCCGTCGTTTTTAACAGCAGGACTTGCATTCCAGATTCTTAACACGATAACACCTTCTGCAGAATTTAATCCGTAAGCCGATTGTTCTTGAGGAGATTCTACACTTTTAATATTATTACGTAACCAAGCTACAATGGGACTACTTTCCTTTTCTGATGGATCTTTCAAGACCGGAACCTCTGGAGTTTTAGCTCGCTTTTTAAAGCTTTCTTTTTGAACGCCAAACTGATCCATTGAAAAATTTTTGAAGCCTATTTTTAAAGCAGGAGAATCGTCTGCAACGCTAAAATCTAAATTTGCTGGATCCTTAAATTTAGGATCTCCAAAAGTACTATTTAAATCTCTGTCGTAAATTTGAGACTTCATCATCGTGACTTCATTAGGAAATAAATTATAATCTAATTCTTTCCCCCAGCCTTGTAAACCAACATCTTGATAAGCATCTGCAACTATATTGTGTTTAAATACATCTTGGCTGTTTGCAAACCACACATGTGGATGTAAAGAATTATTTACTATGATATTATTTTCGGCAACACGATTAAAACCTTCACGTAATTTAAGTCCGTTATTCAGCATTAAATTATCGTAAATGTGATAATTTGATGAACCGTCGTCCAAATCGATATCCCAACCATGATCGCAACGAAAACGGTTATTTCTAATGATTGTGGTTTTTACAGCATCCCAAGTATACATCTCTGGATGCGCCGTAGTTAAACTATCCATAATCTGACGTTTTGGATGCCAAAAACGATCTCGTCCCCAAGAATTAAACGATCCATGATCGTGAGTTTCTAAAACCGTATTAAACACGTCGTTAAATTCTAAAATATGTCCGCCCCAAGTACCATCTCCAATATTTATTCCTGCTCTTGGCACATCGTAAATACTGTTATGTCTCACTGTAATATCCATCGCCATAGCGATTTCTACACCTGCTGTTTGCTTTTCAATACGGCCAATTCTGTGGATTAAATTATCTTCTACAACACAATCTCTCGGGTATAATTCATTTTTAGGACCTGCAATCGTATCCATTTCTGAAAACGGAACAAATTGCCCATAATTAAATGAGGGAGAACGTACCGCTGAAGGATCTCCAATAAAAGACACGGCACTTGCACCGTTTTCATATATATGATTACCCGTTACATTTAAACCTTTATTATACTTGCTTACCATAATAACGTTTCCGCCCAAATTAGTAAACTCATTGTCTTTAACCAGACAGTTTTCGGTACCTTCAAAATACAAAACGCCGCCTCTATAAATAGACCAATCGCTTCTTAATAAAGGTTCGAACTCTTCCATAAATGTACGTTTGGTGTGTTGGAACGTCATTCCGCTTATGGTAATATCTTTTACAGGATTGTCTAAAGTTCCAATCACTTGAATTAAATCTTTAAGAACTGCGACTTCAATTTTAGAGGTCTGTAATGTTATTGAATCTGCTGGCCAATAATATAATTTATGCGCATCCGTATCTAAAAACCATTCCCCCGGATTATCCAATTCTTCAAACACATTTTCTACCATACGAAATTCTTCGTGTGGCTTAGAACCTCTGTTATTTTGTTGCCCACCTTCTAAGATTGCTGTTCCATCTTCATTGACTCCTGTGATTTCAAAATGAAAACCACCCCATTTTCCGCCATGCAATGCATGAAAATAAGCACCCTCAGGTTTTTTCCATGTTGCAATACGCTCTTTGGAAATTGCATCGGGAGCAGAACCTTGCCAATATTGAGAAGATTCATCATAATTAGGATAACGCGCAAGAATTTGTGGTGTACCGTTTACTATTAACTGATCAAAATCTAAATTTTCATCTACCGTTGTCACAAATATATTTTCATTAAACGAATCCCAATTTAAATCTAAAACTTCTGAACCTTTTATACGCACCTGGTCTGCGCCAGCTCCTTTAATTGTTAGTCCGTTTAAAGCAGGCGTAATATGTATAGCGTGCTCTAGATAATAGTCCCCAGGAAGCACATTAATTTCTATAGAAGAATTCTGATCCTCTGCTCTTAATTCTACAGCATGTTTAACCGCATCTTCTAAATGAGCAAAAGGTTCTTTTTCTGTTCCATTGGCTTGTGCCGTACCTGAATGAGATACAAATATTGTAATGACTTTATCCGCGTTAGAACCACACGAGGCCACTACAACAGCAAGCATAAAAATTAACAAAAGATTCTTCATAAATATATTTTTAAATTATTGATTTCGTTTTAAGTAGCCCTGAGATTCTAAAAATAAACCGGCATCACAACTATTCTTTCCGTCTTTATTAAAACCACCATAACGTTGACCTTTAGCATTATTTAAATTTGAATTACAAAACTTTAAGGTCTTCATTTGAATGCATTCACCGCACTCAAATTTTGCTTGCACTCTAAAATCTCCCTTGCTATATATTGCATATATGGAATTGTAATCTATTGAATAATGCTTTGACCCTACCATATAGACATGGCCATAGGCACCTATAATAGGAAAGAAAAATAAAACTAGTATGGCTATATATATAATCATTTCTGTAAATTCTATCAATATACGATTTCGACTTTATTATATGCTTTTTCTAATCTAAATTCTAATTGTTCAGAATTGAATCGTCCAACTTGACCTTCTCTAGAGTGCTTTAATTTCTTTTCTTCATAAACTTTTAATACTGCAGTTTTTTTACCGTCCACAAATGGTGCTCTAATTAGAATGGCTCCATCCGTCTCTATTGTAAAGGTGTCACCAATACGTTCTACAGAAACTGTTACGGGAGCCCCCGAAGCAATAATTTCCCATCCAAATTGTTTGAATCGATACATTCCAGAAATAAAAACATACTCCAAGTCTGCATTATTCTTTGGTGTACGGGTTACCGATAGTAATCCTTTTTGGTATAGGTTAGCTGTTTCAATTACATCATCTTCTGAAGTATTTAAAACAATTTTATCGGTTGTTTTACTATCACTTAATAACACGTCTATAACCTGAGTACTTGGATTGTCCTTTAAAGATGAATAAGTCACATTAGCAATCGGATTCTCCTCACCATCGAAGTACGGATTAAAAACTACCGCAAACGGATTGTCCCAAGCGGCTGCTTCTCGTTTCACTATTAAGGTTTGCATAGGGTTGTCTATAACTTCGATCGGAGCAGTGCCTTTACTTAATAAATTTGATTTTGGAGCCAAGGCTGTATAGATGCTTTGATATTCACTTCCTTTTATCCAAAGCTTCATTATATTATCTGCCTTATCCTTACTCTTTAATCTAAATACGGCTTGAACATCTGCAGGCGTTTTAACTTTCTTCTTCTCTGTTAAATAGTCGTAACCTTTAATATCGCCGTGTTTACTACCAAAATCTTCTGTCTCTTTTAGAATAAGAGCTTTAGCATTTGTATCGAAAAGCGATAAAGATTGACCTAAATTATGATAAAAATAATCGTGGCGTTGCGTCCCTGTCTTTTGAGTTTTAGATCTAAACACATCTACAATATACCCTTGTTCTGATTTAGATTTTATAAGCGCGGTAAATCGTTGCTGATTGGCTTTTGCTTCAGGTTCAAAGAAAGAAACTTTAGAGAAGGTTAACTTTTTAAATGTAGGCGTAATTCCTACTTGAGGGAAACTGTTCTCTAACGTAAATGGATGATAACTACGCATTGCATTATAGTCTGAAACACCATTAACAACCACCGTATTATGAGCCGGAAACTTTGAATAATACTCGTTATGGTTTTCATGCCAATAACTCGACCCTTTTCCCATATCTGGTCCTAGCACATAGTTGTTTGCAAATAATTCTATAGCTACACCATTGGCATGTGCGTGATTTCCGTACGATCCAAACGTGGAAACCATCATGGCGCTATCTCCCGAACCCAATCTTTGATTAAATAAGCTAACATTTGAGGCATAGAATGTTGGCGATGTTAACTGTTCCAATCCGTTTGAAGCCGTTTCTGAGGTTTTTAATTTATCGACATAAAAGAATAATTCAAATAAATCGCTGGCATGTCTTTTATACTCGTCTTTAGCAATCATCTGCTCCAACAAACCAGAAATAATAGCTTCTTTTTCCGAATCTTTATATTTTCTATAATTTGCGATTAGCAATTCAAAATTTTCTGGCGGTAATGGTTTATGGTTAGAATCTCCAAAACCAATTGAATAACCGCTAGGAAATAAATATTGAAACGATGCCAACGCCGCCTTTTCAATAATTGGAAAGTTAGATAATTCGTTATTGTTTGTAGTATTATCTAGTAGTGTTACAATTTCTAATAAGGTAGTAATAACGTGTATAGAATACGAAGCACTTTCTGGCCATATTCCCGTGTCTTGGTCGTACACCAGTAATGATTCGTTAATAGACAATTGTCTATCTGTAGAGGTATTAAACGTTAAATCTAAGAAGTATTCGCGTCCTTTACCATTTTTATACGATGCATTAGCGTCAAGCACTACAGCGACATAAGTTAAAAATCGCGCTTGAAACAGATTCCAATTATTATCTGGAACACCATTTTTTATGATTTGATCTCCCCATTTTTGAAATACTGCCACACTGTGTTCTAAGTTCACATTTTCAGACTCAAAATAATCGTATAAGAAATCGTACGTGGTTAATAAGCTTATCAATATTTTTTCATGAATCACCTCAAAAGTTGCCAATCCTGAAAGACGCTGTTGCTTTCCATTTTCTAGATCTATTGGTGCATCGCGGTAATACATTCCCTCGATATAAGTTTCGTAAACCGGTTTTGCAAACGTTGCATATTTCTGATCTCCAGTAACCCAATATAAAAAGGCAGCATCTTCTACAAGTGCCATGATTTTACGATTAATTCCTTCAATAGCATGTCCGATTTTTGAAGGATGTACCCACTCTTTTTTCTTCGTTTTTTTATGTGCAACATAATAGCCACGCACATCATCAAAATAAGGTTCTACATCTTCTATTTTGGGAGCGACATATGCTGTAGCCCAATCTCGAGTTCCCGAAAAACGAACCGTTGGCACAGGAGCACGACCTTCGGAATGATCAAAATTTCCTCCTTTTAAAAACACCTTATCATGCTTTGTATTCCAATTCATTTGTAACCTAGACACTAGCCACGTCGGATCATTCTTAACATATTCTAAATATGGCTCTAGATTTTCAATTTTCTTATCTATTAAACTTTGCTTCCAGTCTTCTTGCTTAACACGCTTTAAGAAATCTGATTTCGATTCACCAGACGTATAAATTCTTGGGTGCATCGATTCTTGTGCAAAACTTACAGCAGAGCTGTACAGCATAGCCAAAAACAGACCAATTAAAACTGGTTTAATATGTAAAAAACGCTTTGTCATCATTCTATTTTATCTCGATATTATAGCCTGCAGGATAAGTTTTCACCTTTCCTTTTTTAAGCTGAATTGATATCGGTTTATCAGAAGAATAGAAATATTTGCCATTCTTAACCGACACCGTTGCTGTAACAGCACCTTTGATAGCTTCTATTTTATAATCGCCAAACTGAATTTGAGATCCTTTACCTAAATATAAATACTCAAATGTTCCATCTTTTTCTGAAGCCACTCCAAAGGTTCCTTTAAATATCATCTCTTTTGTAGGCTTGAAGGCTTTATTCGAATCTATAGAGCTACAGATAATTTGTGTACTGTTTTTCGATTCGATTTTCAAAGCCGCTAAATCAACAAACTGCCCCACTTTAGATATATTCTGAATTGATTTTTGTCCAGTTTCGAACGATTCAAACACTGAAACAAACGGGTGACTTTTAGCATTTATTCCATTCTGACGTACAATTAGCGTTGGTGTAGTCTGTGGACTTTTATTGATTTGTCCAGGTGTAATATCTTCACGTAACGTGGTTGGTGGCGCATCTACCACATACAGCTCACGGTTATCTTGCCCTTGCATCCACATATTTACATGCAGTTCTGGAGATACCGTATTAATGTCCCAAGTCGCATTAAAATCTGATGTATACTTAATCTTTCTTTGATTTTTAAAGAAACTATAATTCTTATCGTATTCAGCGCCTAAATCACTTACAGATTTCACCTCTAACGGTTTCTGTTCTGCATTTGTAAGTCTAACTTGGTGACCTAAATTATGATGAATATAATCGTTGTTATCTTGATCTGATCTAAACACATCTACATAATACCCCGTAGTTTTTGAAGTGCGAATCATAGCCACAACACGACGTTTTTCGTCTGCTGAAACATCTGTAAAAGATACCTGTTCAGAAATGACTTCGGTATTATAAAAACCATCTTCTTCTGTTTTAGGATCCATGGCATTTATAGTAATCTCGCCTTTTTTATATCCTGGAACTATGGTGTTAGAACCTGTGATTCCTCGATGATATCCTGCATCTGGCGACCAATACGATTCGTAAGCCGAAGCATCTGGCGCAAGAGCCCAACCTTTACCATAAAATTGCATGGCTAATCCGTTTTCGGCTAAATGCGACTGATAGCGTCCGCCATATAATGTGAACATTAAGCCGTTGTCTTCGTCGTTTCCATTTCTTAAAATCATATGTCTATGAAATTTTGAATACGCCGATCTGTGATATGGCAATTCACTACCCGATTCTGGTAGAGCCTGATTAAATATAATATCTTGCCAGTTGGATTTATTTCTGTCGTACTGTCCGTTTTCTATGTTTTTCTTGATGACTGTAGCCATGGTTTTCGCCGTTTGGGTATCGCCTTTCCAAGTCGAATAGGTTAATAAAGATTCGAAAGCCGACATGTTAAAAGCACCACCACGCATATCTCCAAACACCACTAAATTCCCACGGGCATCTAACCAACCTAAATTCGCTAATGCTGCTTTTTCAATAATAGGATTTCCGGCTAAGGTATTCACACCAGATTTATACAATTGTAATCCCATTTCTAATACTGTAGGAATCATTCCCGACGCATAGCCTGGTGATTCTGGCCATAAGCCTGTTGCGGTATCATAATTTGCCATTATTTCTGGTAAACCTGCATAATGCTCACCCGATTTTTCTGTGTAAAACGGAATGTAATATTCACGACCTTTACCATCGTCATAAAAATCGTTAGACTCTAAAACCAACATACTTCCTATGATGTTTTTATAACGGTTTACATTCCAGTTTCCTTTTTTACCACCACGAACCAATCCAATTTCTATAAAGCGTTTAAACACTTCACTCGACACATCGACAGTGGTTTTATTAATTTCCTTTAAATGTTTATGTGGATTCGCTTTTAAGTAATCGTAAAGAAAATCGTAGGTCGCCGCCATAGGAATTTGCCTATCGTCGTGAATCACTTCATAATCGTAATATCCCATAATTCCGCCTTGCTCGTAACCACCAGGACCTTTAGTTGATTGTTCGGGATCTAAAGGCGGATTCATATAATACGTTCCTAAAATCCAGGTCCAATATATATCGGCCGAAAATTTAGCATACTTCTCATCTTGCGTCATATAATACGCGAAAGCTGATTTTTCTGCCAGTTTTAATATTTCCATATTATTGGCACGAATCATATGTCCCGTCTCTTTGTACGGAATTTTCACAGGTGTTTTATCGGCTTTAGAACGACTAATCCCTAACATATCTCCCGATTCGTTATAAGGAATTCTGTCCTCTAAAGGCACATTTACATAATCGTTCCATTTACGCATACCCGGTAAACGAACGGTTGGCATAGGCGCATTTCCTTCACCATAATCCCAATCTTGCCCTTTAATATAACATTGTGTATAGCGCTCTCCATCTTTCCAGTACATCGCCAATCGCGATACAATCCATTCTGGATCTGTAGTGTGACGATCTACATATGGCGTAATCTCCTCGACAAGCGTATTAAACGATGCCTTTGCCCAATCTTCTGTTTCTATTTTCTGCTTTAAAGCAGTTCTATCACTAGTCTTTGCAAACAAACGTGGATGTTCCGTCGCTTGTTGCGATTGCACTGTTACTGTATTAAAACAGAAGGTTATAGCTAAGGTTAATAAGATTGAAAATCTCATGAAATTATTTTTTATTTATCGATTTAATGTAAGGGTACAGTTTCTATATCTGGATTGTTTTTCGCTTCCAAATATTTCTGTAATATTTTCTGATCTAATTCCGAACTGTCTCCGTATTGTGCTCTAAGATCTGCCAATTGTTTTTTAAGTTTTACAACCACATCGGCGTACGCAGGATCGTCTACAACATTCTTCATTTCGTTCGGATCTTTTTTACGGTCGTATAATTCCCATTCGTCTACATCGTAGTAAAAATGAATCAACTTATATTCTTGGGTAATAATAGCATAATGTCTTTTTACCATATGAATTCCTGGATATTCGTAATAATGGTAGTATACCGCATCTCTAGTCCATTCTTGATCGTTTCCTAATAACAATGGAATTAAACTTTCCCCTTGCATATCTGAAGGTGCTTCAACCTGTGCTGCTTCTAAAATAGTTTGAGCAAAATCTAAATTCTGAACCATTTCGGTATTGGTCGTTCCTGGAGTAATCACATTTGGCCATTTAATAAGTAATGGTGTTTTAAAAGATTCGTCGTAAACGAAACGCTTATCGAACCAACCGTGTTCTCCTAAATAAAACCCTTGATCTGACGTATACACAATAATGGTATTTTCATGTAATCCGGTTTCATCTAAATAATCTAATAAACGTCCCACATTTTCATCTACAGAAGCAATACAACCTAAATAATCTTGCATATAGCGTTGGTAACGCCATTTCATCAACTCGGTTTCATTCATGTTTGCATATTCTGCTTTGAAATCTTCCATCAATGGTTTGTACACAGAATCCCATACGGCACGTTGCTCCGGATTCATACGTCCAACTTCACGTTCAAAAGCTTCTAAATCCCAACCCGACACATCTTTAATACCTAATTCTTTCATCATTTCTGGATACAGTTTAGAATCTCCTGCCCAGTTCATGTGTGTTAACAAATTCATTTCTGCAGTTTTTGCTGCAGTACCACGGCCTTCATAATCATCAAATAAGGTTTCTGGCTCTACAAATGTCTTTTTTGTATATTCTTTAAAATGACGTGGCGCCGGCAACCACTCTCTGTGTGGCGCTTTTTGCATAGAAAATAACATAAACGGTTTATTTTCGTCGCGTCTGTTTTGTAACCAATCTAAAGTCATGTCCATAATAATATCGGTTACATAACCTTCTACGGTAATTTTTCCATCGTTGGTATTAAAATCTGGATTGTAATACTGTCCTTGACCTGGAAGAATTTTAAATTCGTCTATCCCCTTAGGATTGTTTCCGAAGTGTAATTTTCCGAACATCGCTGTTTGGTAACCGGCCTCTTGAAGTAATTGAGGGAACGTCATTTGAGATTCATCAAACGGAAAAACATTATCCACTTTCCCATGAATATGCGTGTGTTTTCCTGTTAAAATGGTTGCTCTAGACGGTGCACAAATAGAATTGGTAACACTTGCATTGGTAAATAAAATCCCTTCGTCTGCAATACGATCTATATTTGGAGTTTGAATTAAATGATCGCTATATGCACTAATGGCCTGATAGGCATGATCGTCGGACATCATAAAAATAATATTCGGACGCTCTTTAGGAAGTGTCTTTATTTCCTTTTTCACCTCTGGTTGTTGCTCCTCTTTAGATTTACATCCTACGATGCCCAAACACAGGCAAACTACAACATATTTTAAAATGCCAACTTTATTTTTCATGTTCTCTTGCTTTTATTCTTTAGTAATGTGTATAACAAAACCGCTATTACTGTCTATGTTAATGTCTAATTTTGAATCTCTTGAAATAGTAATCTCTTCAATTTTAACTTGGGTTCTTGTGTCTACGTTCTCATCGTCTGTATACACTTTAGCTGTGTATGACGCTCCTTCTTCTAGGAATTCAAAATCGAGCGTCACATCATTTGGCGCGACACCATTAATACCTCCAATAAACCAATCGTTGCCTTTTCTACGTGCTATAATTCCTAATTCTCCTATTTCTGCACGTAACACTTTAGTTTCGTCCCAAGTGGTTGATACGGCATTAAAAAATTCTAATTCTGGTTCGTTACCAATAGTACGCGTATCGCCCCAAAGCCCGTCGTCCTTAATTGGTGCTAATGGCGCTTTATCGTACCAGTATAAAAACTGTAGCGGACTAAAAATACAAACCGTTTTTGCCAATTGCGAAGCGTGAGACCCCATTTTATCTACTCGTGTGTTATAATAACAGACCGTATTATCGGCCGCGCCCGCTAAACTTCTTGTAAACATGGTAATTAAAGTATGTGCGTTTGGTACTGTTTCCTCATCGCCACGAATCCCTTCTTGAGTTAACAAGTTAGGATATGTTCTAGAGAATCCTGTCGGTCTGTATTCATCATGTATATCTAAAACCATTTCGTATTCTGCTGCCTTTTTAACGGCTTCATGCATCCATGCGGTCGCATCTTGGTCACCCACACGAACAAAGCCGTATTTTATGCCAGAAACACCCCATTTTTTTAATACCGGTAGAACGACGTCTAATTTATTTTCTAAAGCACGACGGTTGACATATAACATGACCTTCACCCCTTTTTCTTTAGCATACTTTGTAATGGCTTCAATATCAAATGGACCTTTAGAACGTTTTGGATCTAGAGTAATGGTTGTAGCATCAGAGGCATTATCCATTTCATTACCGTACCAACCGGCATCGAAATGCACATATTGCATATTATGACTTGCTACAAAATCGATAGCAGCCATACCGCCTTGCGTTGTTAAAGTAGTTTCGCGAAGTACTTTTCCTGGTGTTATCCATGAATCGTCTGCTATTTCTGATGGCGGATTTAAATTCTGAATTAAATAATTATGTTCTAATAACTCGCCATGACTGTTCCCCATCATAACCACACGCCAAGGCGATTGAAAAGGTAAGGTTTTATGCACTTTAGCTCCATCATTTTTACGTTCGGAAATAACAGCTCCTGTAATGGTATCTTGTTTTTGTTCTCCCATTTTACCATCTAGGGTGGATACAATACTATACGGCGATGTTGTGCCTTTATTAAAACTCATTCGTGCATAATCTACCAAACGGGCTTCTGCTAATGCAATTTTAACCGTATCGTTTATCTCAATTACTAACGGACGTTCGGCACCTTCTTGTAAGGCTGAAATTGGAATTTTTCTATATTCCCCTTGAGCCGTTAAAACGCCTTTTTCACGTTTTGGTGTAGACCAGACTTCATAATCTTTATCAAAATTATAATGGATATTTTCATTTAAACCAATTTCGGTAAGGTCTCCTTGTTCAGGAATTTCGTAAGCAAAAGCGACACCTTCATTATAAGCTCTGGCAATGATATTAAATTTAGCATCGCCTTGTTTTAAATATATTTTTATCTGATTGTAATGGTCTGGAATGATACTCAACTCATTAAATCTAGAGGTCCACGTTGTATTTACTGAAGATGTTTCAATGTTCTCAACCGTAATAGTTCCTGTGAAATTTAATTCTTCAGACATTAATTCTAATACCGAACTTTGAATGACTTGGTTCTGATTATAAAATACAGAAAAAGAGACATTGTTGTTATTTTCTCCTTCAAGAAACACCATTTTTTTAGTGTCATCTGGAGACGTCACTTTAATACTTGTTTTAGAATTATCGCATGAATACAACAATCCGCTCATTACAACAAACAAGAAGCAATAGCTTATATTATGTATTAGTTTTTTATCCATGTACTTTATATCTTATTTTGTTTAAATATTTAAAACAATTACGGCTAATGATTTAGCAGGAAGCGTTACAATTTGCTTCTCTACTTCTTCAATCTGACATTCGTAAGAATTAGGTATGTCTTTATTGTTTTGAAGTAAAACATAAACTTTATTATCGTGTTTTACCGAAATTAAATCGTCTTTAGAATAGTTGGCAATACGCTTAGATCCTGGCACTAAGTACTGACTCATAAATGCGAACACACCATAATCTGGGTTATAAGTAACCGCTTTAGTGTTGCGATTGATATTAATTAATGAATTCTGTGCCCAATCCCAACCGCTTTCTGTTGTTTCATTTAAAATCATGTTCCAATAGCAGTAATTTGGAATGCCGTAATTAAAGTATTGCGCCACTTCTTTTAAACGTGAAGATGCTTGTTCCCAAGTATTTTTCCCATTAAAGCAATTTCCTTCTGTATGCATGGTGTTACCGTGGGGATATAATGCATTCATATCTTGAATATATTTTGAAGACGTGTACTGAATTCCGATACCATCAAACAAAGCTAAATTTTCTGGATTTCCAGCCAATTCTAAAGCGTCAATTCTACCATGAACTCTAAAGGTTCCAGCCCAAATTTCTGTATCAATCTTATCGGCATTAAATTTCGGACGTAAATACGATTTCACAAACTTACTCATTTGCGATACAGACATATCGTTTGATGGATATGGTGTATTTGCATCTGTTTCGTTTTGAACAATTAAGCGATCAATAGTAATCCCTTTATCTTCGTAAGCTTTAATATATTTTGAGAAATATAAAGCATAGGCTTTGTAGATTTTAGGGTCGTCTTTTAATTTGTTTTTCTCAGGAAAATCTTCTCCCTGATCCATAAGCCCTGAATATTTCATCCACGCTGGTGGACTCCAAGGTGAAGCGAAAAGTTTAAGATTTGGATTCTGTGCAAAAGCATGCTGAATAAAAGGAATTACAGAGGTCTCTTCTCTTTTTATAGAAAAAGCCGTCATATTATAATCGTCTGCCTTTTCTGAATAACTATAAGCATCAATTCCAAAATCACTAGCACCTACGGCTGTTCTACAAAATGTAAGTTGTGCTCCAGAATTTAAACCAAATAGATTTTTTGCCACCTCTGTTTGTTTATCTTTAGGTAAAACCATTAGAGCTTCACCACCAATTTCATTAAACGCACCTCCAAAACCTTCGAACGTTTGAAATTCTATATTTGGATATAATTTGATGGGATTTATTCTTTTATTTGTTGCTTTCTTTTGGGAGCCGTTATATTTTTCAACATCAATTTGACCGTCTCTAATAACACCAGATAATTTCAAATAATATACTTCTGCAGGTTGCTGTGCATTTAATACTAAGGCATTAAATACTAAAAACAAGGCCATAAAACACACGCTTCTATTTCCTAAACAAAAGTCTAAATTCTCAATATGTTTTCTCATTACTTTATCCATTTAAAAATTATTGCAATTTTACTTTATACACTTTTCGTATTGATTTCAATTAAGTATTCTTAGTCTTTTTTCTTTAGAATTAATCTCGGATGCTCACGTTTAATTCTGATTTATATTACAGACTGTTCATGAGCGACCTTGATAAAAAAAACAAAAACAAATGAATATTTTCTACTGATTCTATTCATAATTTGGCTTATCACGTATCCACACGTGACTGCCGTCTAACAGGGCTTTATATTCCGATTCAAATTCTGTTTTCATTGTCTTGAAAACTTCTGGTTTTTGAATTGATATATCTTCAGATTCTGCAATATCATTTTTCAAATTAAACAACACAAAATCTGTAAGTTCAGCACGTTTAAGTTCGTCTATATTCCCATCGTATAAATTATGAATGTTAGGTAGCATTTCGCTATCTAATTCTATACGTGCCATGATCTTATAATCGCCTTTACGCATGGCCACACGACGGTCGTTAATGGCGTCGTAAAATGCCCATGTTAAAGGTTTTTCACGTTCAAAATTTCCAGATTTAAAAAGCGATACAAAAGATTCTCCGTCTAATACGCGGTCTGGTAATTCTGCTCCAGCTAATTCAGCAAATGTTGGTAGGAAATCTAGTGCAGATACCACAGCATTGGTGGTTCCAGAATAGGTATCTTTTCCTATCCATTTAACAATACCTGGCACTCTAAATCCAGCTTCATTGGTCCATAATTTCATACCTTTTAAAGGTCCTGGTCTCCCATAAGATTTTTTAGCACGCTCGTATCTCATAAAGGTTTCTGGTCCGTTATCTGAGCTAAATACGATTAACGTATTGGTAATATTATGAGTTTCAAAATATTCTAGTAATCGCCCTACAGCAAGATCTACGTTTTCTACATTGGCAAAATATTCGGCCTCTTCTAGATTCTTTGCTTTTGGTAAATATTTCTGAACTAAATCTTCTGGAGACGCAATAGGTTCATGAGGTTCATGAAATGCCACTTCTAAGAAAAACGGTTTATCGGTATCTCTTTTATCTAACCAAGACATGGCTTCGTCGACAATAATCTGACTGCTAAAGCCTTCAATTTCGCCTACTTTTTCGCCGTTTCTCACAAAATTTCTGGGATTTTTATGACTTGGCGCGGAATTATTGTGAGTTGCCATCCAATAATCAAAACCAAAATCGTTTGGTTGTGGTTGTGCTTCTGAATTAAATTGAGACGAACAATGCCATTTCCCAACTAAACAGGTTTCGTAACCCACAGATTTTAGCACCTGAGGAATAGTAACTTCTTCGGCGCGTAGGTGAACTAAATCTCTATTGTCTTCACTTTTTTTGTAACCTGGAATAAAATCGTAAATACCAGCACGGTTAGGACTTCTACCAGTTAACAAACCTGCACGCGATGATGAACACACTGGAGCTGTAGCATAAAAATCGGTAAGTTTAATTCCTGTTTCCGCTAATTTATCAAGGTTATCTGTTTCTATAATAGGATGCCCGAAAGTCGCCAAATCGCCATACCCTAAATCGTCGCATAGTAATACTACAATATTAGGTTGCTCTGGTTTTGCTTCTACTGCTTCTGCAACAACATTTTGTTTCTTTTCATCTTTACATGAAAAGCAAATCATAATACATAATACGTATATAAATGATTTTATATTCATAGTTAATCCTTTTTTAAATTCGTCTTAAAAAAATCGTTAAAAAACACCATGTGATATTTTATAGAATTACTCCAATATGCATTGGTATGTCCGCCTGGACGAGAAATAAAATCGTGAGGGATATTACGCTCAACTAATTTTTCGTGCAATCTCACATTAGCATCATAAAAAAAGTCGTCTACTCCACAATCAAATAAAATTTTCAAATCTTTTCCATCTAACAAATGCACCATATTAATAACCGTGTTTTGTTCCCAATTTTCTTGATTGGTTGCATACACACCTAAGCGTTTTTCTAAATCCCAGTTTTTGGGAAAAGGTCGTAGATCTACACCGCCACTCATACTTGCAACAGCGCCCCAAATATCTTGATGCTTAAAAGTTAAATACAGCGCACCGTGCCCCCCCATGCTATAGCCTGTAATGGCACGATGTTTAGAATCGGCTAGAGTGTTATAGGTTTTATCTATTTTTGAGACCAATTCTTTTGAAATATAGGTTTCGTATTTCATGGCATCATCTATTGGACTATCCAAATACCAACTGGTTTTAGCACCATCGGGACACACTATGATAACCTGATAAGTATCGGCATACGCTTTAATATCTGGAGCTTTCCCCAACCAAGCCGCATAGTTGCCACCAGCACCATGAAGCATATAAACTACAGGAAATGCTTTTCCGTTATTTGTATACGACTCTGGTGTGATGATAACGTTTTTAATAGTCTTATTCATTACATCGCTATGCACCAAAAGCGTATCTACTTTTGAGGCATACATCGATAATGTGATGCAAAACATACTAAAAACTACAATAATCTTTTTCATCTTGTTTTAACGAACTATTTTTTATTCTTTTTAAGCATTACTACTTCCAATTCTTCTAATGTTTTACCTTTTGTTTCAGGCATCAAGAACGCTACAAATAATAATTGTAACACCATCATGAATGCAAAAAACAGAAATACAACACCTGGTCCAATTAATTCATGGCTGAATAAAAATGGAATTAAAGATGGTATTAAGGCTGCTAAAACCCAGTGTACAGAACTTCCGAAAGATTGCCCTGAAGCTCTTAAATGATTAGGGAAAATTTCTGAAACAAACACCCAAATTACGGCCCCTTGACCTACTGCATGAGCTGCAATAAAAAGAAATAAGAAAATAGGCACAGCCATACCTGACCAACCAAAGAAAAATGCGGCTGATACTAAACCTAATGACACTATGTAGCCTATAGACCCTATATACATTAACGTTTTTCTTCCTAATTTATCTATTAAAAACACGCCTAAAAGTGTAAATACTAAATTAGTAACACCTATTCCCACACTGCTTAAAAGGGCTGTACTTTCTCCTAAACCAGCTTCTTCAAAAATTCGAGGCGCATAATATAAAAAAGCATTAATTCCGGATAGCTGATTAAAAAAAGCAATTAAAAAAGCTAACATTAAAGGATATCTGTATTTTTTAATAAAGATAGTTTCTGTTTTATCGTTTTCGTGAGAATGACTTTCAAATTCTGCAATTTGCTCATCTACATTTACTGTTGGATCAATTATATTTAAAACGGTCTTAGCTTCTTCAGTACGACCCTGAGACAGTAACCATCGTGGACTTTTTGGTAATTTTACAGCAAATAAAATGTATAAGACTGCAGGAATAGCTTCGACCCCCAACATCCAACGCCACGAGTTTTCCCCAATGCCACTTAACAAATAGTTAGATAGAAATGCAATTAGAATACCAAATACAATATTAAATTGATACATAGCCACTAAACGACCACGATCTTTAGCTGGCGCGATTTCAGAAATATATGCTGGTGCCGCAATTGTAGAAGCCCCTACTCCAATACCTCCAATAAATCGAGCAAAAGCGAACACATACGGATCGTTAGATAAAGCTGAGCCAATAGCAGAAACAGCAAATAAAATACCAATGACTATTAAGGTATTTTTACGGCCAAATTTATTCGTTGGAAAGCCACCAAACAACGCACCAACAACAGTACCCCAAAGTGCCATTCCCATAACTACCCAACCGTGAAATGAATCTGAAGATTCCCATAACGTTTGAAGTTTTTT
The DNA here is from genome assembly GCF_056238645.1 of Formosa sp. F44. The sequence continues at coordinate 399,339 of NZ_JBWDLJ010000004.1, read as the reverse complement.
ATCGGCACCAGAAATTACTACAACATCGAATCCGAATAAAAACCCTGCAAGTGCAGCGGTAATAGACCATAAAAGTATTTTCTTGTTCATACTGTTTTATTTTTAGTTTTATTAATTAGTTTAGTTTATTGTTTTATAGGAATAACCATATTCCATGTTTTTGTTCCATTACTAAATCCTCCAGGACCATCCATAGTCGCGAAAAATATATGTGTGGGTTTGCCATCTTCAACAAAAACAAACGGACGTTCTAATTGTCCCTGTTTAACGGTTTTACCATTATCCCAAGTCACCGTTTTTGTATATGCTTTCGGATTTTTATCGACTGCCCATTCTATTCCATCTTTAGAATGTGCCAAAAGTCCATCGCCTGCTTCGCCTGTTATAGCGCCACGCTGATCTTTGGCCACCATATGAAATCCGGTAGCATCGCTCCATACATGCGGATCTTCGATTTCGCCAAAATGCTCTAAAGAAAATAAAGGCTTATCGCCCATCACAGTATACGGTCCTTTAAAAGATGGCGCTGTAGCCACTCCAATACTCATATCTGCATTATTAATACCATCAGGTTTATAATCACGCCCTTTAAATAGCAGAACAACAGAGCCGTCTGCCTTTATTAATGGTGACGGATTTGAAGTTAAGAAACTATAAAATGAATTAGGTTTAACATCTAAAATTGGCGCATCTAATCGGTTCCATGGTCCGTTAGGACTTTTAGAAGTTGCGACTCCAATACGTTTTCCCCATCGTGCCGCAATGCACCATTTACTTTTTAAATCGAATTGATTCACATTTTCTGTAGTAACCTCTTCAAAGGGGTGCGTAGATCCCATGTAATATAAAATATATGTGTCGTTTTGTTTAACAATCTTAGGGTTATGAGTAGAGCGTCCATCCCAAAATTGGGTTCCTCGTGTTTTAAGAGCGACATCTTGGAATTGATATGGCCCTTCTGGAGTTTTTGATGTGGCATGTACAATTTCAGACCCAATCATCCAACCTGGATGAAATGGTAAAAACTTTGGCCAGCGCGAAGCGTACATATGGTACATCCCATCGTCGCCTTTAATTACCGAACTTCCCCACACCCAATAATCTTCCATTTGAAGTCCGCCATTTACAGTAGCTTCTCCAAGTTTTCCTTGTATTATATTTTGCGCAGATAAAAGCCCTATATTATTTAATAATAGAAAAAATACTATGGCTATTTTTAAATGCTTCATCGTGGTAATTAATATAAATTATCTCCGCTATTTTGTTTTTTGTACTGTCGATATTCTAAAAAAATTCATCCAATTTGATTTATACTTCGCGTTGGATGAATTCAAACCAATTTCTAACTTGTCTTAAAAACTGTTCTATATTTTTTAAGACTAAAAAAAACAATAACTACTGCAATCTAAATCTTATCTCTTAAAAACGGAATAAATTATAGTTCAAAGACTATAACTAGTCAACCATTTTACACGAAAAACAGGCGTATTTACTAGGTAAATCAGCTATAACACTCAACGATAACCAAAATATTTTCGCTTCTGAATGTAAATACAATTCTATTTATAAACGGAGTAACTTCCCTTATTTTCACTAAACATCTGGATGTAAAAAATACACGATAAATATTTAATTTTTTTGCAAGATGAAATATAGTAAAACAGATTATATAGATGAACAAACCAATTTCTTAAATGACAACCTCGGATCACATACTAACTAGATTGCCGGGATTTTAACAATAAAAAAAGCAGCTGTGAAATATCACAACTGCTTTTTAAAACAAACACAAATTACTAATTCAATTTAATTCGTTTTTTTACCATAGTGGATTTTGTAATAACTCAGGGTTCAATCTGATTTGATCTGAAGGAATAGGGTCTATATAATTCTTAATTGAAAAGTTTCTATTTCCTTTAATATCGAAGATTAAAGCTCCAGGCTTAACATTTGCTATACCTGCATATGTAGATATAGATTTCTCAGTACTTGTTGTTCCGTAAGAGAATCCTGCTGGGTTATAAATTAAATCAGTTGGGTTCTTAGGATTTAAAGCAGTTTCAAATTCTGTACCATCTACATAATTTAAAATTAAGTCGTGATTTAACTCTCCTTCTGCAATTCCCCAACGTTTTAAGTCATCGAAACGTTGACTCTCTCCAAATAATTCAATAGCACGCTCTCTTCTAATTTCTCCTAACATTGTTAAGTCTGAATATGGTGAAATTAATGCATTAGTTAAAGGAGCAACATCAGAACGTTCTCTAATTTTATTGATTGAAATGTCTAAATCTCCATCAGAAATAACACCTCCACCTAATTCTACAGTCGCTTCCGCATAGGTTAATAATACTTCTGCATAACGTAAATGAGGGAAGTTGAAAGACTCAGTACGTGTTTCTCTTAATTTGTGTTCTGTCACAAATTTAACACCTTGATATCCAACTCCACGACCACCTGATGGGTTTAATAATTGAGGTACATACCTGTAATCGAATCCCGTACCAGCATCGGCAAAATCTACACCATATTGTGCACCACCTCCGTCAACATTGGCACCATAGCCCCAATATTCCTTTAGAGGCTCCCATACAAAACTTGTTAAACGATTATCACGATTTTGAAATTCTGAAGTCATTGTATCGTATCCTTCAAACACTGAAGAGTATTGTACAGGTAAACCGTCTTCACATAAATACATATCCATTAATTTTCTAGATGGTGTATATGGCTTAGAGTGAGAAATGTTCTGACGAATTTGTCTTAATGTAAAATCGTAAACTGTTTGGATAATAAATTCTCTGTTATCTGCTTTAGTTAAACCTGCTGGATTAGAACCATCTTCTAAAGTAAATAAGTAAAATAAGTTTCTATCTCCAAGCTCTGCACGATGATCCCATAATTCGTAAGCACCACTATTCATAACTTCTAAAGCGCTTTGCTTTGCATCTTCAAAAAGTTGCTGCACGCTAGGATAATCTGCTGGTTTAGCCGATCCTGCACCAACAGTAGTACCATCTCCATCTGTAGCTGTACCCACATATTTTTCATATGTCGCTGCATATAAAGAAATACGTGCTTTTAAAGATTTTGCTGCCTCAGAAGACAATTTACCTTTTTCTGTATCTCCGATACTATTTTCTGAAGGTAATCCGTCTATAGCAACATCTAAGTCACTTAAGATTTGATAGATAACCTCGTAACGACTATTTCTTGGTCCGTATAATTCCTCAGAACTCACATCTAAAGAACGTGTTACAATAGGAACTCCTCCAAAACGCAATAACAATTTGTAGTGATTCCAAGCTCTAAAAAAGTGAGCTGTAGCAACAGGCACTTCTATTTCTGATTGATCACCTTCATATTCTGCCGCTTTCTCTATTAATTGATTAGCTTCTCTTAACTGATTGTAGTTACTACTCCAAATTCCATCTGATGTAGGAACGGGTTTATTACCACTAGCATACGTTGGTTGTTCTGTAATGTTAGCTGATAAATCTGAAGATTCATCTCCACCATTACTACCTGCAACATATCCAAATGTAGCTCTATAGAAAAAATTTGCTGCTGCGTCGAATTGTTCTGGGGTTTTAAAATACACAGCTTCTGTTACAGAATCTAAAGGTTCTTGCTCTAGGTAGTCGGAACAACCTGTAAACATAAACGCAGAAACCATGGCCGCTAACCCTATTCGTTTTATATTAAAATTTATATTTTTCATATTCATTAAATTAAAAATTATCAATTAAAAAGTAAGCTCTAAACCAAGAATCATAGTCGATACAAATGGAGTCTGACTTCCTTGTCTTGTATCTATACCTGCTTCAGGGTCTAAACCATCTTTTACATTAGAAATTACAAATAAATCGTTTCCTGTTAAAGACACACGAATTCTGTCCACACCAATTTTCTCTAAAGTAGCTTGAGGAAGTGTATATCCTACAGAGATCACCTTAGCACGCATATAGGCCGCTTTAATAACGTTAATATCGTTTAAATCATAATTCCAAGTTTTTCTAGCCGTGTTGTAATAACTTGCAGGTAACTCTGCATTTTGGTTATCTACAGTCCAAGTATTCCCTAAGAATGATGCGTTTTGGTTTGTCCACCATTGTGCAAATGGATAAGCAAGAGAACCTGTTCTTACAATATTAACATCGGCAACACCTTGGAAGAATGCACTAAAATCGAATCCTTTGTAAGCAAATCCTAAGTTAATACCAAAACTTTTATGTGGACCTGTATCACCTACGTAAACTAAATCCTCTTCATTTATAATACCATCACCACTTACGTCAACTCGTTTTACTGTACCTGGTACTAAACGGTCTGCACTTCTATAATTTGGTAATAAAGTTCCTGCTTTCAATTTTGTTTGGTCGGTTGCGTCTATAAAACCTACTTGGTTGTAGTAGTTTAAAACTTCATCTTCTGAAGTCATAATACCATCTGTCTTGTAAGCATAGATTGCATTTAATGGTTTCCCTTCTAACACAGAGTTTACACCTTTAGAAATATTCTGTGCACCTTCCATTTTAGTAACTTCACTCTCATTATCCCAGAAACTTAATCCTATGTTATAACTAAAGTCTCCAATCTGATCTCTCCAGTTAGCAGATAATTCGTAACCAGTAGTTTCAAACGTACCACTATTTGTTTTTGGTGCTCCAGCTCCTAATACTTGTGGATATGTAATACTAACTAACATATCGTCATTCTTACGAATAAAGTATTCTGCTGTACCAGTTAAACGGTTATTAAGTACTCCAAAGTCTACAGCAAAGTTAGTTGTTGATACACGCTCCCAAGAACGATCTGTAGAAGTAAGTCCGCTAATGAATGCTGTATTATATAATTCTGGGCTATTTCCAAAAATTGTAGAACCGTATCCAATACTAGAATAGTAATCGTATGCACCAATACCTGTTACAGAACCCGTTTCACCATAAGAAGCACGTAGTTTTAATAAGTTAAACGCACTACCTTCCATAAATGCCATTTCAGATAAATTAATACCTGCAGACGCACCATAGAAGTTTTTCCATCTGTAATCTGGGTCTAAACGCGAAGAACCATCACGACGACCTAATACTTCTAATAAGTAAATTCCTTTAAAGTTGTAGTTTAATTTTCCTAAATAAGACACTAAACCTACAGCATTACTACCACCAGCATTCGTTTGTGTAGTCACGTCTCCTGTATTAATATCATCTAAATCATCTGAAGCCATGTTAGAACGGAACAAATCGTAATTATTTGTTTGAGTTTCTTCTGCAGTATAACCTACCATAGCACCTAATGTATGGTTACCGAAAGTACGGTTATAGTTTAATTGGAATACATGATTTTGGAATATTTGTTTCTGAGACTCTTCTTTTACACTAGAGTTTAACAATGTTGTTGGTGTAGACGTTGTATTACCAAACCAATCGTACATAGTAACAGTAGATGTTCTTGTTGTTTTATGATTGTTTTTTGAACTAAAGTTTCCTTGATAGTAAAAAGATAAACCTTTTACATACTTATCGAAATCAAAATTAATTTTACCACCTAAACGAAAGATTTCATCGTTATTTTTAGTACGACCACCTTCATCTAAATATGCTAAAGAGTTGTTACCTCCAAAGTTATCGTAATACTGTCCTGCTGGATTAAATAATGGGAACCAACTCGCATCTTGAACACCACCACCAATACCTTGTGTAGGGACATCTGTTGTTCTATTATCGTAAGACACTATAAAGTCTGTAGATATCATATCCGACACATCGTACGTTAAGTTTGTACGGAAATTGTAACGCTTTTGTCCGTCATACACATAACTAATTGGTGAACGCTCATTCGCATAACCAACAGATGTTCTGTATGTTGCTTTTTCACTACCTCCAGAAATTGAAACATCATGACGCTCTGATAATGTAGTTCCGTACATTTCGTCGAACATTGTAGTTTCGTTACTAAAATAGTGATCTTTACCTAACCAGAAGTAAGACTCTGGAGCCATTGGTAATGTACCATCTACAATCGAAACTAATTCATCACGTGTAAAGAAACGGTAGTTTGAAGCTGCTGTTTGTTGGTTTCCATCACCATCAACAAAATCAATTCCATCGTTATCTCCAGCAGTGATCCAAAGTTGTGCCCATTCTTCCATAGAAGATAAAGGGTAGTCTCTAACAAAGTTTAATTGAGTTTCTCCTTTATATGATACTTTTAGAGCAGAACCTTTTTTACCTTTTTTAGTCGTTACTAAAATTACCCCACCAGCAGCTTTAGTACCAAATATTGCAGCAGCACCATCCTTAAGTACAGAGTAAGATTCAATATCGTTAGCATTAATTGTTGCTAATTGCCATTCTGGAATTTCAAGTCCGTCTAATAAAATAAGTGGACTAATATTATTTACAGAAATATCACCACGAATTTTTAAATCAGTACCCTCATTACCAGGACGCGAAGATGTACGTGTTACAACAAGTCCAGGTACCTCACCTTGTAAAGCTAAAGCTGCACTAGATGTTCCTTTTCCTTTCACTACATCGTCTCCTTTTACCTGAGTTACAGATCCTGTAAGTGTCGCTTTCTTTTGTGTTCCAAATCCAACAACAATAACTTCATCCAATTCACTAATATCGGTTTCCATTACTATATTTAATTGAGTTTTTCCAGCAACAGAAACTTCCTGTGTTACAAAACCGATAGAACTAAACATAAGAACAGAAGATGATGAAGGTACGCTTAATGAATAATTACCATCAAAATCTGTTACGGTACCAACTCTGTCGCCACCTTTTAAAATTACATTTACACCTGCGATAGGCATCCCATCTTCTTGAGAGGTGACAACTCCAGTTATTATTAAATTTTGTTCACTAATACTGTTTGAGTTAGCGAATCTATCCTTATCGTCTGCAGCATACATACCGCTATATGATAAGCATAACAATAAAGCCATAAACAACACTGGCTTTATCGAAGACTTTTTTAAATTATTATTCTGATACATAAAATACTTTTTTCGTTATACTATTTAATTGATTGTTAAAGTTTAAAACAAATTTTAATGCATACAATTTGTATTCAATAGATAAACTCTTAAAATGGTTTGGTTTGTTTTTAGTAATTTTTTTCTGGTCATAATTAGTATGTTTTAAATTAATATTGTTTGTAAGAAGACATTTAAAATGGCATTAACATTTATTTATGTTTTCCTGTTAACAATTTTATAAATAATGCCTCATATCTTCTCTAAAACATGATTCTATATCACTAAATTATGGTCCATTTTAATGCTCAAACCCTTATAAATAGCGGATTTCAATCGAAATAGTAATTTTGAATCATAATTTTATGATTTATTCATAAAAAGACAAATTTAACATTCTATTAATAACAATATCATAATTCTGTTTATGTTTTTTAACTTTAATTGGGCAAGTTCTCAACATTACAAGTAATACCGTCCCACACGTAGATTAGACTGTATTACATGCCCTACAGTTTTAGAAATAAGTGCTTTAAAAATGATTATGATGATATAAAAGACATCCGTAGAAAAAAATTCGCACTAATACAAAAAAATCAAGATGAGTTCGATTCAATGCACATATGCACACATCTTATAACTACTAATTGGACCTCCAATTAGCAATGATTTAGTTCCAAAATGCCCATATAAATCGGACAGTTCAATGGTGTACTAGTAAAAATCTTTAAGCTGTTTAGAACTGGGACAATTTGGAGACCTTAAGTCTTCCAAGAGCAATAATTATATATGAATTCTGTTAATAGCGTACGTAAAAAAAAACTTGTCCTTGTTAATTGAATGAATTTAAACCCCAAATACAATATTTGGCTAGCAGAATTACTATAAAGAAATCTATAGGTTCTAATTACAAAATGTACACAAGTAATACGGCTATCTTCGCATTTTCCGGGCAATAAGGATCTGCTTATAGAGAGTAATCCTTCACACTGTAAAGAAACAAGACCGTTCTAAACCATGTAAATACAGACTTAAAAAAACCCTTTTAGAATTTCTTCTAAAAGGGTTTACCAAATAAGATTAAATCACATCAATCTTTAGTGATTTACAAAAAAAAACAAACTAAACTATTTTTGAGCTATTTTATTTTCAATTTTCTTTAAGCGCAATAATGCTTCCATAAAATAGTAATCCGAGTAAATTATTGGCACATCAATCTCTGAATTATGAGGTAAATGTCCTGTAGAATGTAGTAAAAGAGATTCGTTGGTATCTCCGCTCATATAAGCATCAGATCCTAATAATGTAATTAATTCTTTTCCTGCATTAAAATATTTTTCTTTTAAAGCTGGATCTTCTAAATGCTCAGACAATTCTAACATACCACATGCTACAACACCTGCTGCAGATGCATCTTTAGGTGCATTAGGAATTTTTGGATCGTCGAAATCCCAGTAAGGCATACCATCTTCTGGTAAACGTTCTATAAAGTGATCTGCTAATTTTTGAGAGGTTGTTAAAAATTCTTTATTCCCCGTTTCTCTGTAAGACATAGCAAATCCGTAGATTCCCCAGCCTTGACCTCTAGCCCACATAGAATCGTCTGCATAACCTTGATGTGTACGTCCTTCAATAAATTCTCCTGTCTTCTCATCGAAACATGCTACGTGATAAATTGAATAATCTGGACGTACCAAATATTTCATAGACTTCTCTGCATGACTATTTGCTATATCGTATAAACTCTTATCTCCTCCATTTTTAGCCGCCCAAAATAACAACTCTAAATTCATCATGTTATCAATAATGGTGTTGTATTGAAACTTATGTTTCATACCTGGCCAAGATAAAATAGTTCCTACTTTAGGATTATAAAGCGTTGCTAAAGTATCTGCTGCCGATAATAAAACTGTTTTATACTCTTCGTTTCCGGTTAATCTGTAGCCATTTCCATAACTACAATACACCATAAAACCTATATCGTGATTCTCTGCAGGCGTATATGCTATAGTTTTAAGCGGAGCTGTAAATTTTTCTGCACCCGCTTTAATTTCTGGATCGTTAGAATACTCGTAAGCATACCATAGTACACCCGGCCAAAAACCAGAACACCAATCTTTAACATCTACCAAGTTCCACTCTTTGTTTCCTTTAGTTATATTTCTAGGAAAACTATCTGCACTTTTTAGATTTTGAAGCGTCGTTTTAATTTTTACAACACTTTTATCTAGTATTACATCTTCGTTGGTTTTTGATGCTACCGCTACAACCTCATCACTTGTCACCTTTTTTTCTGCTTTATTATTACAAGACAACAGAAGTGCCATGCAAAAAACAGCCGTAGTAAGTTTAAAAATCTTCATATTCCTTATTCTTTTATTGAATTTTATATCGTTTAAATTGTTCCTCAAGTTTTGTTGTAATCTACTATGCAATAATAAAAACCCCCGTCTCTTTTAAGTATAAACTATGAATCATTTTTGATAAACTATAACCCTTTTATACTCATAAACATCAGTATTTATAGGTGTTCATGGTTTTATTGACATCAAATTCATTTTTTTTCAAAAAACACACGTTCATAAATTTTATAAAAACTTAAAATTGGCTTCGTTAATTCAATAACGGATATCTGCTTAATGCCTGTCAAAATTACTTTAGTTATATAATGAAATATCAAACTCTAGTTTTAGACCTTAGACTATCATGCCGGTTAAATCCTTTTAAGTATGTATAGTTAGAAAATTTAAAATCTAAACGATTATCCTCAATATTGGCATACACCATCATCCCAACTTGTCCATTACCAACAAATGCGGCTTCATTCCATTGCTTGGGTATCTCTTCCCAAATTAAATCGTGTTGCGCCATAAAACCTGGCCAATCAATAGCTGTGTTGACTTGGCCAGTAGCCATGATGACATTTAGAAAAATAATAAAAGAAAAGATTTTTTTCATAATAAATAATTATTGAGTTATCTCCATTTTAACCAATCCCCCTTGAGTGGATTCCGATATTTTAACTTTCGGTTGGTTGCCTTTCATATGTTCTATCGTAATGGTTTGTACACGACCATCCTTTAGGGTTACTATTAACTCATTAGATGATTTTGAAATAATATTTGATATGGCCGACTCACCAGTATAAGGCTCCACTACTGTTAAAAATGTAGCTTCCCTTTCATGAATACGTACCCCATAGGTTCTACGCTCTGGATTATTTCTAATACCTCTTGGTTTACCACCGTTCGGATAATCACTAATTAGAACCTCTGCTTTTCTTGGCCACAGGGTATGAATATCTAATTTATTGCCCTCATCGTTAAACTGCACTTTTGTGCCTTGTTTAGAATTATACCACTGTGCATTTTTAAAATATTTATAAGGTGAATCATTGTTTGTACTTAAAACACTTAATTCTGATCCTGTTTTTTTAGCACCTTCAATTCCCGAAAACCCAATAGGATGCATTAACCAATCGTAATTGTGTTTTTTATCAGACTTCATATAATCGGCTAGAATAACGTAATCGTCCGTAACTATAGAAATCCGTCTTTGCTGAATGGGATTAAAATTAAGATCAAAATCTGAATCATCCCAAGGTGGAAATTTCTCAGCATTCCATATCGGAATTTTACGCCATCTTGCATTGGTTTCAACTATAGAAACCTGCATTAAATCTCCGGAATAAAACACCAATTGCTCAGACGGCACTGCCTCTTGTTGCAGTTCATCTACAATAACCATATTATGTGTAGCCGATGTTTGTACACTTTCTTTATACCCCGGATTCCCATAACCAAACCAAACCATTTCAGTTCCAAAATACTTGTGCCCATTACGATCTAACGCCACCAAACTAGCTCTATCAAACTGCCCGTGCCAACCACCATGAGTTCCGTATTTAAAATAGGCTTGAATTTGTTGTTCTGGATTTTCTTTTTGAGATTGAGAGCGTAAAGCTGTTAGCCCAACATTAGGCGCAAAAGCCGATCCCGTTCTAGGATCTTCTACTTCTGGCAAATCGGCGACACCATATAACAAGGATACCCAAGAATCGCGTTCGGTTTTATTAATTACCCAAGCCAAATCGTCTTCTCTATATTCGCGGTATGCTAATTCGTAAAAATCGTTTGGTTTTGTAATATCAGAATCATTGCTAGAAACTACATAAGCGTTTTCGTCCATAAACGGAATATACGGCGACACCATATCTTCCAATCCTCTAGTGTTTATTCCTGTAGGTCCCCAATTATCGAATTTCATACCGGTAAACCCTTCTTTTACATTATCAAAATCTTTACTTTTAAATTTAGTAGGGAAACGCCTATGATATAAATCCATACCATAATTCTCGAAAGCTTGAGCAACTAACGAATATCTATGAGTAACTAAATAACAATAGTTCGCAGTCCCTTCAAACCACCAACCATCGGCCATAACACCCTTCCCAATTTGGTCGGCCATTCCTCCTGGAGCTTCCGTTAAAAATGTGAGTTCTGGAATGTCTTGCAAAAACAAAGCAACAAATATGGCTCCCGCATTTGCACTCGCTTGGTGATTCATAATCCCTAAACCATCCATATGTTTTTTGTTCAATTCTAAATAATACCGAAACGAATCTTCTATATTTTGTCTATCGGTAGCCGATAATTCAGGGTCATTATATACGATATCGATGGCAGAAGCCAAGAATAAAAAGAAATTCCCTTCGTGTACTTGCACGCCTGTAGTTGCCGCACCTATAGATAAATACCCTTGATCTTTATCGCAAACCGCTTTTATAAAAGCTATTAGTTTATTTTTATACGCGACATTATCCGTTAATTTATACGCTAATGCTAATTGAAATGCTTTTTCCCCATCGCTAGCCAAATAATTTAAACTGGACCACACTTTTGTAGGTCTTGGTTTGGTTATAATTTTACGGTCTGGAAACTGAAAACCATCAAGTTCTTTTACCATAACGTCTAGATTATTCTTGGCCCAAGCATAGTTTTCAACTTTCTCAGTAGCTTCCTCAAGAACATCATTTGTAACTAAAACAAATGGATGAGCTTTAGAACGTACAGTGATAAACTCTAGTCGTTCAACCTCATTATCTTGTACATCTTTTACAACAACCACACTCGATTCGTGTCCGCCCAAAGGCAAACGATCACTCACAACAACTTGCAGTGTTCCTTTATAAATCGCATTAGGTTTTACTGTAATTTTAGAATCACTTAGTATATTCTCGCAAGCCAATTCTCGCGGATGTAGTACACTTAAAAAATAGGTTTCCGGCGTGCCTTTTGTATTCTCTAATTGAAAGACATATGTAACCGTATCATTTGCATTCGCTTTCTGAGTATATTTCTCAGTTGTTAGGTTTTCACTCTGAGTATTTGAATATCCTGATAAACTTATCACCAGCGAAAAGATTATGATAAGTATACTTTTTAATTTCTTCATGTTTTAATTTAAGGGATAATTAATGCTTATAAATTCTACCATAAAATCTCAACGTCTTTAGGCCATTGGGTAACGTCTGTATATATTTTATTTCCTTGCTTAAAGGTGCTATTGTCAAAAGTGACATCACATTTTAAAAGCCCCAAATCAATCTTTTTATTATCGAAAGTACTATTAATAACAAATGAATTATTTACCATACGCCACATGGCACCCCACGTATTATTAATAATTTCGCAACGGTTTAGAATAACATGTTGTGGTGCATATTGAGGATTTTCGGTATACGTATATTTATCGTAATAGTCTTCACATGGAAACCATAGTGCCACACGACCACAGTTTGAAACGTGATACTTATGAAAAAATAAATATCCAGCCTCTTCATGATCTGCTTGAATACCATTGCCTAGGCAATCTTTAATCGTACAACGTTGTGCCAAAACAAATTCACAAGACGTGTACTTATTCCCTTTCCCTTTTATAGGATAAGACATGTCGCAATCCGACTGTAAGATGTATTTATTATACAGAAAATACACATTATGATACAAGCCACCTGCGGAACCGTTATACTGGAAATTACAGTTATCCATAATAATATTATTGGTGCGTTTCATATGTACGCCTTGTGCCGACCAATCTGTTACATTTATATTTTGAAGCATTACACGATCGTGTCTACTCTCATTTCTTCCTCTGATTAATATCCCATTAGCCTTACCTGAACGGCTTCCTTTTAAAGTTAAATCTTTAATTATTAAATCGGTTACTTGTGGTTCTGCTTCTATGTTGAATCCCGTAGTTTCCATATTTGGACCTTGCTGAATTATAGTATGCTCTCGTCCTTCTCCAACCAATGTAACTCTTCCTTTTAAGGTTATAGTTTCTGTTAAAACATGAATTCCTGATGTAAGAAAAACAACACCTCCTGTTTTATGTGCCTCATCTATTGCTTCCTGTAGAGATGCTCCTGGATTTACAGTTATAACATGTTCTAACCACTGTTTTGGATATTCGACATGCTGGAAATTTGTATTCCATTTTGATGTCATTATTGAATCTACCTCAGCTTCAATTTTAACTTTCTTAATTTTAAAGTTAGAGTTTTGTCCCATTAAGGTAAAACTGATAAGACAAATTAAAACACTTAAAATAACGCCCTTTTGTAATGGAAATAATGATCTCATTTTCGGAAATAATTGGTTGATTCTAATCCCTAAACTACTTTTTAGATGTCGATAAACTTCTTGTAGTTTAGCCAGACCAATATCGTTTTTTTAAAATGCATCATTTATAAATTAAAGGTCATTAATTATAAATTATGGGGATTTATAAGTCGAGAATTACTCTTTCGCTTTATTATTTACATCACAACCAAAGTATTCTGTTTTTTTTGGAGCTTACTATTATCTAAAACAAAAAAGGCTGCCCTTTCAGGCAGCCTTTACTTACGTTATTAAATTATTTTTTGAGCAATTTCTTACTCACTACAGCACCATCTTTTTGGCTTCGTAATATATAAATACCACTACTAAGATGACTCATGTCTATAGTTTGTTCATTACTATTAATTGTTTTAGAAAAAATCAATCGTCCTAAACCATTGTATAGTTTTAATTGTGCTCCTGCTCCATTTTTAATGGTTAAAGCATCTAAAACAGGGTTAGGATACGTTCTAAAAGTAGTCTTAAAAGCATCGTCGATACTTAATGATTCTTGATTAAATTTAAACCAGTTTAAATCGAATAGATTATCTCCTTCTCCTTTAAATACGAGGTAAATATCGTGAACACCTTCAATAGTTGATACTTCAGAATTTACTGTTACCCATGCATCAGTACCATTGGTATTTGGAACATCTAAAGTAGAAACAAGCTCTCCATCATACCCATCTAGACGTACTTCTATGCTACCACCAGAGTTTACACTAGCTACACGTGCTTTAAAAGAAAGCGCATTACTAACATCTAAAGCGCTATACATTGTCCAAGTATTATTTTGGATGACACTAACATCTTGCACACCGTCTACATCTGTAGTTTCAACTGTTGTTGTCCCACTAACTAAACTGTAATTTTCGGCTTCAATACGCTCAAACGGAGCAATTGGCATTTGCACTGTTTGGTTTGAAAATTGGAACCAGTTAATATTACCAACATTTGCACTCGCTACCGTTTCGAATACCAAATAGACATCGTGTACGCCTGTAACAGCTTCTAAATTTGCACTAGAATCTACCCAGTTATGCCATCCTCCTGAATTTATTAATGGCACACTTCCAATTAAATCTCCATCTACAGCACCTAATCTTAGTTCAATAAAAGCATCTTCCATTTGCGTTCCAGCACGGACAATCATACTCTTTGCTTCTGTTAAATCTACACCTTTATATAAGGCCCAATTACCAGGTTTTACAGATCTAATATCTGCACCACCATCCACATCTGATGTTGGTGAAGTTACTTTTGGTCCGCTAGACATTTCATCAAAATCTTCTATTTCCATTCTATCAAATGGGTTTTCACTTGATTTAAAATGAATCCAATTTAAATTATATAAATATGAGCTTCCGCCTTTAAATACAAGATAAACTGTGTGTACGCCTTCAACCGAAACCAGTTGTGAATTTGTTGTTGCCCAGTTATTCCAATTTGATGTATTTTCTAAAGGAACATTTCCAATAAGTCTACCATTTACACCATCCAAACGCACTTCTACAAATCCGCCTGACTTCGGAGAACTATAACGCACATCTAGAGTTGTTAATTCGGTTAAATCGACATCATTAAATGCGATCCAATCGTTATTTTCAATATAACCAACATTCTCTTTTCCATTATCATCTGAGGTCGTTTCAATCTGGACACCAAACATATCATCGTAATCTTCAGCTTCAAAAAAGCCTAATAAATTTTCATTTTCCGTAAAGTGAATCCAATTTAAACGTAAGCCATCTGTTCCCGTATTTTTAAATACTAAATACACATTTTGGATTTCCGTAACCTCGGCAACCTTAGCACTAACAGTTTCCCATTGGTCTATACCGCCAGTATTTGGCACATTAACAGTAGAGATTAATGTGCCATCGTAAGCTCCTAAACGCACTTCTATCGTAGCATCTTCAACAATACTCGCTACCCGAACGTCTAATCCTCCTAATTTATTAAGATTAAGTTGACGATACATCACCCAATTTCCCTCTTGAATCGTGGCTAATTCTTGTTCTCCATCTTCATCAGTTGTTGTTTCTATGGTTGTACCATTAGATACGTGATAATCTTCAGCTTCAATTCTTAGGTTCACATCTAAATCTTTAGATAGTGCTTGTTCAGAAAACTGAAACCAGTTTATGTTACATACATTTTTACTGACTTCTGTATTAAAAACAAAATACAAATCGTGTACACCATCTGTTTTAGAAATATTTCCTGTTGAAGTTTCCCAGTTATGCCATCCGCCTGTGTTAAACAACTCAATAGTTCCGATAAGCTCACCATCAACAGCACCTGTTCTAACTTCAATAAAAGCATCGTCGTAGATAGATCCGAAACGCGCACTCACGCTCTCTGCTCCAGTTAAATCTACCGCATTAAACATTACCCAGTCTCCAGGAACAATACCACGCAAATCTCCACCACCATCAATATCTGAAGTACTACCAGCTACATTTGGGTCTCCAAACTGAGCATCAAAGTTTTCGGCTTCAATTCTTGCAAAAGGATTTTCGTACACTTTAAATTGCAACCAATTTAGAGCTAATAAATCTGTGCCAGTTCCTTTAAACACGATGTAAATATCATGTTCATCTGTCACTTCCTCTATGCGGGCACTAATGGTTTGCCAAGTAGATGAAGCTCCAGTATTTGGTACGTTAATTAAAGAAATAATTTCGCCATCTACAGCATCTAAACGCACTTCTATAATACTCGAATCTGTTACGCTTGCTACACGAAAATCTATTTGAGAAGCTTCGGAAACATCTAAGCCATTAAACATAATCCAATCGCCATCTTGTATATCACTAATATGATTTTCACCATCAACATCCGAGGTTCCCACTATTGTAGTACCGCTTTCCGAATCGAAATACTCTGCTTCCACTCTAGAAAAAGGATCTGTAGGTGCTTTTACAAATGCATCGGAAAATTGAAACCAATTTATATTACATACATTATTGCTAAATTTTGTTTTATAAACTAAGTACACATCGTAAACGCCTGTAACATCCTCTATATACGCACTAACTGTTTCGTAAACTTGCCAATTCCCTGTGTTTGGAACATCAATTACTCCAGCTAAAGGTCCGTCGAAAGCATCTAATCGTACTTCAATAAATGCGTCGTCATACACACTTGCCACTCTGGCATTAATACTTTTTACATTAGTAAGATCTAAGTTCGCATACATACTCCAATGCTCTGGTTTAATAGACCCCAAATTTTGATTACCATCAACATCTCCTGTAGTTCCCGCTTTCGGACCATTTAAGTCGTCATAGTCTTCTGCTTCAATTCTAACAAAAGGATCTGTGGTTTCTACAACACTTATTTTGGACACGGCATAATAATTATCTAGACTTGAAGTTTGCGCTTCAACAATTAATTCCAACGTACTTCCGCTTAAATTATTTACTACCGCAGAGCTATTAGAAAGTGATCCTGTATGTTCTGAAATCGCAACACGATCTCCTCCGTCTAATTTATAATATACATTAACATAATCTGAGGCCGAAACCGTACCTACTTCTTCCAAAACCATATACGCATTAACGCTTGTGGCACAACTTATATCTAATACACCAGACGACCATGTTTCTGTACTATTCATTACTGAAAAACCTTCGTTTGTAAACGGTAATTCACACGGATTCACAAAATCGTTTCCTGTTAAAGAGAACCAATTTAAATGCCATCCATCTGAATTTGAAGTTATTCGTATAGTATGAGTTCCCACAGGTAGATAAACATTTTCTGAAGCACTAAGTGTTGACCAAACATTGGCTCCACCAGTTGAATCGAAAGTAATTTGATGTAATGCTTCTCCGTTTAAACTCACATCAAAATCGCCAGACGATACACTTGCAAGACGATAATTAAACGTGTAAGTTGCAGGAAATGGAACCTCAACTACGTATTCCATCCAATCGCCTGAAGCTATATTAGAAATTTGAGATCCACCATTTTCATCTGTTGTTATTTCTGTTGACACCCCACTAGACGTTTTAAAATCTTCTGCTTCAAATAAAACTGATTCTTGAATGCTTAGTGTGAATGTTTCTTCAGTTTGAGCGCCACAATCGTTTGTAAACACCACATAATAATCGCCTGACTGATTTAACTGAACAGCTTCTAAAACCACACTACGTTCTGAAGACGAAAACCCATTTGGACCCGTCCAAGACCAGCTTCCTCCAACTAGAGGTTCTGGGTCTAATTGCACCGTATTTCCTAAAAAAACATTACTATTATTTGCCTGAACTCTATTTAGAGATGAGCCTAAAGCATTAAACGTTTCTATATTTGGCACAATAGCCACTTCGGCACAGTTTAATAACAAACTCATCTTATTAAAAATCCATCCCGCAGTTTGCGCTGTAATTCTTAACGTTTGAGTTCCTGCCATTAATTGTATCGGTGTTTCTGATCGTACCGTTTGCCAAGATTGTGCGCCTCCAGTTACCGGAAAAGACACTGTTTCTTTTACTTCTCCATCTGCACTTAAAGTAAATTGTCCTGCATTGGAAGCACTCGCTATGCGATAATCAAAATAATAGGTTCCAGCGTATGGCACTTCTATTTCGTACTCTAACCAGTCGTCTGCATCAATAGCGGTTACATTTTCACCACCACCTTCATCGGTAGTTGTTTCGGTAGTAACACCATTCATTGTTTTATATGCTTCTGCCTCGATTGTATTTACTGAAACCGCTTCAAACACCACATTATTGTCTGTTCCCAAATCGGTAACCATACCACCAGAAACACCTGTAACATTGGTGCTTTGGTCATTTAATAACACTGCAAAATTAGTAAGGTTATTAATCTGTATATTTTTAGCATAAAAATCATCTTGATTACTAAGACTTTCTCCTTGTGTACTAATATGATTTCGTTCACCTCCAAATTTAATTTTCAGATCTTGGTCGATAACTAATCCTGGAGCACTTTTAAGGGTAATATTATGATTACTACCACCAATATAGGCTACGTTTCCAGAACCATTATAGTACGGATCTTCAGCAGGAATAATTGTAATTTCTGCATTAAAATTTTTATCTGTTGTATAAGTCGTTGCATACACAGGACCAAACGCACAGTCGGCATAACTATCCACCACATCTCCTGACCCTAAAGAAAAACCATTTTCACAACCTATGGCTGTAGTACCTTCTACATATTTTTTTCCTGTAGCGTGGGCAATAGTAACCCCTGTTCTTAGATGTTTTATTGTACAGTTTAAAACGGTAACATTCGATGTCCCTCTACTATACTCTACGCCATCGATAATAGTTTCACCAGCATTGTATGCACGTATACCAGCTTCACCAGTGCTTTTCATGTAGCCAGGAGGTAACCTGTATCCCCAGTCCGTCATAAAATCGATATCGAAAGCAGGTCCTGACGTTTCTGCCAACATATCGTCTGTACTGCGCATTTCACCTTCTAAATAACAGTCTTCGATAATGGGATTATTCGCAGCCTGCATAAACATACAATGTCCATAAGTTCTATGAATAATAGTATTACTTTTAGCATGATTTGATTCTCCTCGAATTAAAAAAGCACTGTGCTTATAATGTTTAATAGTATAAGAGCCACCTTTTCCGAATGAGTCTCCATAGCCATAAGGGTAAGATCCTTTTGCGGTAATATGAAAACCTTCAATACGGTTATAACTTCCGTCCATGGTAATGTTACACGCTCCGTTTTTTGGATAGTCGTTAACGCTTCCCAAATCTATTAAGGTTAAGTTTTTTAAGACGTTATTATTTCCCGTGGTTTGGATCTCATAAAAATTATCATAGGCCCCGGAATAGGCATTAAAAACAGCTGTTTCTACATTTATAGTTACGTCTGTAAAATCGTAAGTACTATTATTTCCTGAAACTAAAAACAGCACGTAATTTTTTCTTCCTAAGAATTCTGTATAATCAGGAAATAATCCATTTTGAATATCTTCCGGAGTTACGGTATAAATTCCAGGTTCTAATTTAACTTCTACATTACTCTGTTTTAAATACGGTAAAAGTTCGGTTAATGAGTTTACTGTCGTCACTTGAGAAAATGCAGTTAAGCTCAATAAAAAAAACATTACGAATAAGAGCCCAGATGAGCTTATCCGATTTGGATGTTTAATTTTAAGTTTGTCAATAAGTAGTTTGTTTTTCATGTAATTTGATTAATTATGGTTAATAATTGTGGTTAAAATGGTCTTAACTCCTTTTTGGAGCAAACACAAGTTTTTAAGTAATTCTTATTTTATCATACATTAAATTTTGATTAACATACAATTTTAACAATAAACACTTCAAATTGATGTAAATTATAATTCTTAGAACCTAACATATCACCCATTTATGCTGAAATTCTTCTTTTGAAAAGATTAAAATGGAGAAAACGTAAACTATTCAATTTCAAACCATTCAAATATTTACAACAAAAAAAGCTACCCTTTCAGGTAGCTTTTCATAATGTATCATGAAAATTACTTTTTAATTATCTTTTTAAATAATACACCACTATTTTTTTGGAAACGAACAAAGTAGATTCCTGAATGTAAATTACTTGTATTAATAATAGTTTCGTCGCTTAAAATATCTTGTGACAAAATTAATTTTCCTAAACTGTCATAAACATCAACCTGAGCTCCCGTAGCCTTAATAATATGAAGTTCATTTTTAACCGGATTTGGAAACATTTTAATTTCAGATTCTAAAACATCATGTATACCTAAGGTTGTGTAGAATTGAAAATAGTCAAGATTAAATAGACTACTTGATCCTTCACCGGTAAATACCAAATAAAGGTCTTGCACTCCAGTAGCCCCAGTAAGGTTTACCGAAACGTCTTCATAAGTTTGCCACCCTGAAGTATTACCAACCGTAGCTGTCCCTATTAAAGTACCTGTTTCGCTTCCTAATCTAAATTCTACATTTCCGCCGTCTCTATCTGAGGCCATACCAACAGAGACACTTAAAGCACCACTTCCAAAATCTATATCATTAAACATGATCCAATTTCCATTATTAATGTAACCTATATTACCTGTTCCATCAGTATTAGTTTCTATCTGAACGCCGTACGATTCACAAAAATCTTCTGCCTCAACTCTTACAAAAGGATCAACCACTGTGCATTCTTCTTCCTCAATAACGACATCTTCACAATTGTCAAAATAAGTAAGTGTGTTATTGGATCCTTCATCTATAATTGTTCCTCCACCACAACTAAGTATAGTATTACCACTTGCCGTAGATTTAAGAATAATAGTATATTCCGTTTCATTTACAATAGTAGAGCCACTACCACTTACTACTATAGCGCGAGAAAGGTCAGTATCAATTGGACCTGGAGTTCTATGAAATACAAGATTATGACCACCGCCATTAACATCCATTAAATTATGAGGTCCTGTTGCATGTGGAGATGGAATTATAGTCCATTCTGCATTATAACCACCTCTATTTAAAGCAAAATCTGATAAAGGCGCATAAGCGAAATTTCCATACGAATTTGTTATGGTACCAACATCTGCAGGTAAATTATAATTTGAGCTACCACAATTTGTAGACGTTACGTTGTTTACCGTTGCTTTTCCGCCTAAATACAAACGAATACCACCTCTCATTTGATCTACTGTACAGTTATCAATCGTTACACTCCCGGGTATATTATACATTCTTATACCATCTTCAGAAAGGGAATGCATCTCTGTTTTGTCAATAGGTAAATCACTATTGTAAGGTTGTTTATAATCTGTTAAATAAGGCAAATCATAAGGTTCTGTTTCGTTATACAACTCTGCACCTAAACGTACTCTACCATCTACTTGAGTATTTTTTATTACAGTTTCATCTGCATCACCTTGCATAAAAATACCATGTCCAAATGCTCTCTGATGAAGAACAATATTATCTAGTGTGTTATTTTTACCATTAATAAGTATACCGCATCGTTTATCTAATCCGAAAACATTTTCTGCACCAATACCATACATACTTCCATAACCGTATGGAAAAGAGCCACGAGTCGTTAACTTTAAACCATCTACCAAGTTACCTTCTCCAGTTATAGTTACTACAGCATCACCACCTAAACCATGAGCTAAATTTTCGCGATCCTGATTATAAGCACTAAAATCTGTAATCTCTGTAATACCACTTCTATATGTATCTTCTATCTCTCCTCCTATAATAACATTATTATCTCCAGATATTACGAAATAAGTGGAACTTACACTTCCCACAGGAACATCCATATAAACCCTACTCAAATCGATAGTATTATTAGAACCTGACACTTCTATTTTTCTCAACACAGCAGGTAAGTCGTCTTCAAAATTAAAACGGTTATCTCCGCCATTATCAAGAATTATATGTTGGTTATCATCTAAAACAGCACTTTGTAATTCAGATAATGTACTAACAGTTATTTCTTGATCGGTTGGTTCTGAATCGCCATTATTAAACTTGAAAGAATACAAGTTAAATAAATATCTACTTGTTCCAGAAGCTACAAATACAAAATAAATATCTTCAGAATCTGTGTTGACTTCACTGCTATCTATATCGGCATTAATATGGGACATAGGCGCCCAAGCTGCTGTATTAATAACCTCTGTTTGTCCTAGTAGTGGCCCAGATATTGATCCTAATCTAATTTCGATATAGCCACGTTCACTGGGTGCCGCAGCAAGCACGGTAATTCCAGTGGCGCATCTTACATCAATATCAGAAAACATAATATAAGATCCATCTACTATATTTTCTAAAATACCATTTTCTGTTTTTAGTATTCCATCATCTGATCCATTAAAATCCACTGCGATTAATTCTGGGTAAGATTCTGCACAGCTAAGTTCTTTTTGAAAATTTGTTGCATCTGCTTGTGCTTTAAGACTACTAAATAGACCTGTGGTTAAAAGGCATACTGTAGTCAATAGAAACGTAATTTTTCTCATGATTTTATTATTTAGTTAGTTATAATTTGAATCTTAAAACTATAAGAATATCAAACAATTATGTATAAATTATAAATCAATTTCCATAACTTAAAGCCCATTTAATAACTCGGAACATCTACAGAATATAAAAAACTAATATTAAACCAGTTAATACAAATAATTGTATAAAACGGCTTTATGAAAATAAAAAAGACTATCCTTTATGGATAGTCTTTCGTTTAATGGTCTAAAATTACAATAAACGCCTGCATTCTAAAAGCCTTCACTAATTAGTAAATTATTTACCCGTAATTACTATTTTTTTAACTGTAGAATGTCCGCTCTCAGTAGTTATCTGAAGAAAATACAATCCGTGTGGAAGCTGATTTAAATCCATTTCTATTTTTTCCTGATGACTGGATTTCCAAACTCCAGATGTTATTTGTTTTCCATCAATAGAGATAAGCATATAATTTACAGATGACCCCATATGGTTTGAAAGGTTAACATTTAAATCTCCATGAGTTGGATTTGGACTTATTTTTATAGCATTACTTTCTTGTAACCCCAAGTCGTTTAAGCTTAAAACGTCACTATAAAATTCAAAACTTGCTAAGTTAAATAAATAGCCATCGCCACCTGTGCATACTAAATACAAATCGTGTATACCTGTTACTGATTCGGTAAAATAGCCATCAAACCATTCAAATCTTCTCCAATTTCCAGTATTTTCAATAGGAACAGAAGTCAGTAATTTACCATCTAATCCGCCCAATCTAACTTCTATAAATCCTCCAGATGTAGCTGAAGACGCCGAAATTTTAATTGCACCAAAATCATTAGTATCTCCAAAATCAAAGTTTGAAAATCTTAAATAATCTTCATTATTAATAAAACCAACAGTTTGGGGTACATCTCCTTCTTTCTGAACTTCTGAAGCCTCGCAATAGTCTGAAGCTATTATAAAATCCTCTGCATTATATGAAGCAGAAGCACATTCATCAATATAAAAATAAAAGCTTTCTAAATTTAATAGTTCACCTTCACCTCCAGAAAACACAAGATATAAGTCTTGTACACCATTTACTTCTTTTGAAAGATAGCCCTCAAACAATTGATACGTATTCCAATCTTCCTTACCATCGATGTTAACCGTTGATAATAAATCACCATCTAAACCACCTAATCTAAATTCTATAGTTCCTCCTGTAGTCTGAGAAGATGCAGAAACTTTAACAGCATTTAAATTATAATCACTTCCAAAGTCTATATTAGAAAACCTTAAATAATCGTCTTGATTGATTCCTGATACAACTTCCATTTCATTAGTATCTGTTGTTATATTAACTTCTGAAGCTTCACAAAAGTCTTTTGCGTAATTTGGTGTTACTGCCTGGTAAGAAGCTACATAACAAGGATCGTACTGAAAATTCATTTTATCAACATTTAATAATGCATCTGAATCTCCTTTAAACACAAAGAATACATCGGTCACTCCATTATAAACATCCAATAAATCAACCGAAAAATCTTGATACGATTCATAACTACCCGTATTTGCAATAGGAAGTGTCGCTAACAAAGTTCCATCTTCACTAGCTAATCTCACTTCTACAGAAGTATTTGTTTTAGCAGTCGCTGCTGTTACATTTATAGCACTAACACCTGTTAAGTCAATTGACTCAAAACTAATCCAGTCATTGTCATCAACACTTGTAATACCTTTCTCATTCATCATACCTGAGATACCTTGAACTTCCACACCGGACATATTATTAAAACATTCAGCTTGCAAGTTATTGGCAGTATTAGAGCATTCTAACGAAAAACCACAATTTGTTGATGCTACTAAGGTATTATTAGATCCATTATCTATGACACGTCCACAGGTAGTAATGGTATTTCCCGTTGCAGAAGCTTCCAATATAATGGTGTATTCAGTTTCATTTGCAATTGTAGAATTACTACCACTAATAACAATAGCACGTTCCTCATCTGCATCTACAGGACCAGGTGTTCTATGAAATGTGATGGTATGATTATTTCCAAGAATATCTGCTAAATTATGAGGCCCAGTAGCATGAGGAGATGGAATGATAGTCCATTCTATATTAGTGTTATTTCTACTCAATCTAAAATCGGATAAAGCATCATAAGCAAAATTCCCAGATGAATTAATTACTCTTCCTCCATTTGGCAAGTTCCAGTTCGCTATACCACAATCAATAGCTGTGGTATTTGTTACTGTCGCAGATGATGCTAAGTACAATCGAACACCACCTCGCATTTTTTTAACCGTACAATTTTCTACAGTAACACTTCCTGAACCACTGTAAGCACGTATACCGTCTTCACATAAAGAAAGAACATCTGTAGGATCTATTGGATTTCCTTCATTATCCAAATAATTATTTTGATAAGGTAAACTTCCTATACCTTCTGCCAATATATCTTTACCATGACGTACAACACCCTCTACCAAAGTGTTTTTTATAAGTGTATTTTCTGAAGGGCTTTGCATAAATATCCCATGTCCAAAAGCTTGCATCTGTACTTCGCAACTATCTATTACAGTATCTATTCCATTTATATAAATAGCAGCTCTTTTATCTAACCCAAAAGTATTACTACTTCCAATACCATATAAACTTCCATAGCCGTATGGGAAAGAGCCTCTAACAGTGAATTTGGATCCTACCACGCTATTACCAGTTCCAGAAATAGTCATATGTTGGTCTGCTCCATTAGCTAAATTACTTCTATCCTCATTGTAAGCAACAAAGTCTGTAATTTCGGTTATACCGGATGCATATGTATTTTCAAATTCTCCCCCACGAAATTCATTATAATCTCCTGTTATTATAAAATGCTCGGTACTTGTTGCATCTACTGGAAAATTAATATATACTCCAGTTAAATCTATAATGTTATTAGATCCTGAAATATAAAAGCTTCTGTCTTCGCTGGGTAAATCTGTAATAATGTAATCTCCCGCCTCTAAGACAATAGTCTGATCACTATTTAACAGTGCTTGCCGAAAGTCTGATAAGTTATCTACAACTGTTTGCGAATACATTTTAGTAAACAGACCTGTGGTTAATAGGCATACTGCAGTCAATAAAAACGTAATTTTTCTCATGATTTTATTATTTAATTAGTTATAATTTGTTCATTAAAACTACATGAAGGCCAACTAATTACATATAAATCATAGTTCATTTACTATAATTTAAAACCCTTTTAGGAAGTCTATACCTGATCTTACAATAAATTGGATATTTCTAAAGAGCATAAGCCTTAAAAATACAACACACTAAAAAACAATAGATTATATTTTAGTTACAAAAAAAGCTACCCTTTCAGGTAGCTCTTTTAAACATTGTATTTTTGTAAAGTTTGATCTAATTAATTCACTTGCTCAATCAAGACCAAACTCCAAGGACTTAATTCACGTTTAATTTTAACTTCACCTTTTGTATTTGCAGTTACTAATTCTGTGTTTAAATTTTCGGCATATTGCTTCATAACCTTAATTTGCTCACGAGTAGGTGGTTCTGGCTTACCCATTGTTTCCCAGTATTTATAAATATTTCCGCTATTTGCATCTAATACTTCAATTTTAAACATCGCTCCGGGTTTAAGGTCTGAAATAGAAAAGTCTAATTGACGTGGTTTTCCACTTTCATATTGATCTATTTTTTTAATACTTGATGGGACTGCCGTGTAATGGTCTTCTGGATAATTGTAGGCCAACGCCACAACCTTACCATCTGTAGATTTTTTACTTACGAACAGATAATCATTTTTAAATAATTCTTCATCTCCTAATTGGTGCAACATTCGGTAGGCATGAAATGATGGTTTTACTAAACCTTGATAATTAATCATTCCGAAACCGCCATGGAAGATACTTTCTGCCCCTCCTTTTTCTTCAAAAATATCGGTAAATGTCCAAAACGCTAATGAATTGGTTAATCCAATACAATCTAAATTCACTTTAGCAATATACGCTGCAGGCGGTAAAAAATCGTGCATCGCATCTCTACTATTCGGACTTGTATTCCATTCGGTTAAATGAATTTCTGCATTGGGATATGCACTTTTCTTAATCACTCTATTTAACCATTCGATATCTGTTTTTGTTGAATTCACATTCCGTGAGAAATCTTTCCCTTTTCCTGTTGTAGGATTAAATGGATAATCTGTAGGGTAAGGATGTGTTGATACAAAGTCTACTGGAAGTTTTTCCTTTTCGCAATACGCTAAGAAATCTTCTATCCATGCGCCTTTCCATTCGAGATCGTTGATGTTCTCGGCAGTAAACGTAATAAGATCGCCACTTCTGCTTTCTACTTCTCCATCGTAACGTCCATCGGCAACAAAATTACTACTAGATGGGCCTCCGACTAATAAACGATTATCGACAGCTCTTACCGCTGTTACAGACTGCTTATACAACTCGAAATATTGAGATTTTGTGCCATCGAAAAAACCGTAATGTAAATTGGGTTCGTTCCACACTTCAAAATACCACGTTAGCACTTCATCAATACCATAACGGTCTACGCAATGTTGGGTGAATGCTTTTACTAAATTATGCCATTCTCCAAATTTAGAATCGTCTGGCGTAATATTCGCTTTCCACCAAAATTGAGTTTTACTATTTTCGGCTGCTAGCGCTGTTGGAAAAAAGGCCAATTCTACAAAAGGTTTCACATTAAGATCCAACATTCTGTCAAATAAATCATCTATATATTGCCAGTTATAGGTGTATTTACCATCCTTTTCAAACACCGGAAACATATCGTCGTGAAATATCCCATGAAACCGCACATACTCAAATCCGCAATCTTCCTGCACCATTTCCAATTGCTCCAACCATCCGGCACGTAAACCTTCGTTTGCTCGGCCAGCACCAACGCTTTTACTCCAAAAATGTTCGAATTTTTCACCTGGAGCACTCGCTTTAAGGTGTACCTTCTCTTGAGAAAAACCTAGTTGGATTACTAAGGCCAACAGTCCTGTTAATATTGTTTTTTTCATGTCATTATCACTATTTAGTCATCTAAAAATTCATTTTTCGTCTTCAAAAACTTGTTCTAATTTTATATAGTCAATTGCTAGCTCCCCTTTAGAAGGTTTCCAATCCTTTTTAAACACACGTATTAGATTATCCCCAGCTTTTAGGTCTACGATACCAAAATCTATTTCACGAAATGTATCCGATTGCGGAAACTTAAATGCACTGTATTTATGGCTATTTATTAAAATATCGTGATTAGATTCTCCATCGGGCGAAGCATATCTTACTTTAAAACGATATTTTGCTGGCTTAGCCACCTGAGCTAACATAGAAACGTGATCGTACGGATTGTCGAAATTCGTAACATATCCTTTACCACTATACCCTTTAATCCAAGTATCGACTATAACATTATACAATTTACCTCCAGCAGCAAAACCATTTTCGGCTTCTAACTTTAGTGTTGTTTTAGTACGCTTGGCATTACCTAAACCTGTTTTGGTTGGCACTATTGGTAATATATTTCCCTGTGTATCGTACTCTAAATAATCGGCCATTGCAGATCGCGTTTCACTTAAACCACCTGACAACCATGCACTGTGATAAAACATGATATCTTTTCCTTTATAGGTTACAGTTCCTCCATGATTGGTTCCGCTCTGCCCTTCAAAATCATCTATAAAAACCCCTTTAAATTCATATGGTCCTAAAGGTTTATCTGCTACAGCATAAAACATTTTTTCAGGCCAACGTCTAGGAGTTAAACCTGGATAGGTTAGATAATATTTTTCATCTTTTTTATGAACCCATGGCCCTTCAAACACATGAGTTAATTGAGGTGTTAATTCTATATACGTTTCAGGCTTAATAGACATCAAGTCTTTATTTAATTCGGCTGCAAAACATTTTCTATCGTGTCCCCAATACAAATACGGTGTACCATCATCGTCTATAAAAATAGCTGGGTCTTGACCAAACTCTACACCTTTAACATAACCCAAATCGGTAAAAGGACCTTCGGGTGTATCACTACGTGCAACTCCAGTTCTAAAAAGTCCGATACCAGCTTCTTTCATGCAATAAATCAAATAATATTGCCCACGGTAATAAGTCGCATCCATAGCCCAAGCATGGCTCTCTGCCCATGCCACATTTTCTAAATGTAAAATTCGCCCGTGGTCTGTCCAATTCACCAAATCTGTGGTAGAAAACGCATGATAGCCCGTCATACCATAATGATTATTGGAACCTGGCTCGTCATGCGACGTATACACCCAGAGTGTATTAGGATCGTTCGGCCAAACATGTGGCGATGGATCGGCAGTAAACACACTGGTGAAAATTGGATTTTGGGAAACTCCTAAACTTGTAATCATTAAAGTGATTATAGTTATTAATTTAATTTTCATGCTTGTTATATTTTTAATTTCAAAATGAATTAACGTCTTATTTTCAAGATTAAAATGTGATACAATTATAAAAAAAGGAGAGTTATTTTGGTATAAACTATAATCCATAGACCCAAACTTAAAACCCTTTTAAAGTATTTATGACTTTTTTATAACTCTTGTTGAAGAAATTCATATATGCTATTCTTTATTACGAACAGTCGTTTCACTTCTTAGCAAAATATCATTTTTAAACTCTTTTACCGTCACTAGTATTTTTCCATTATCGTGCTCCATAGCTTCAAGTGTAACCTGTTGTACGCGACCATCGGTTAGAGTTACAACGAGTTCATATTCATTTTTAGCTTCTACAGATTTTATAACTGATTGTGTTTCGTAAGGTTCGATTACAGCCAGATATCTTGCCGATTTACCTTTAGATCGTACCGCCATAGATTTTAAACGTGACGTTTCATCTCCCAATGGAAAATCACCTCCTATTTTAGCTTCAAATCTTTCTACGTCTAGACCACTTAAATCGATAGTAATTTTTCCCAATTCTTTATTATTTATTGGCATTCCAGGTGTTGCCTGTGCCATAGGTTCTCCTCCAATTTTAATTGGTCCGCCGTAATAATCTTTACCTTTTTGATCTGGCATTAAAACATTCTCATATTTCGTAGGTAAATCAGACAGATATACTTCTGAACCATCTTTAAGAACAACTTTTGCATCGCCCCAAAAAATAGTATTGTTTCTAATCTTACCAGGTATTTTTGTTGTCAGTTCCAGCTTCCTTTTTCCTGTTATATCTAATTTTATAGACTTACTTCCTAAAATCCAAGCGCCTGTACTATCGTTCAATATTTCTTGATTGTCGGCGTGTGCTGTGTACCATAATTTTTTGTTGACGTAAAAGCCTTCTGTAGATGTACCAATCATCACTTGAGATTGTTTGGGCCAGGCATTAAACACATCTATTTTTAATGGACCATCTACACTATTTGGCAAACGCACACCTTCGTTATCACAACCTTCTCCCCAGCACATTTCAAATTGAGTCCTTGATGTACCTTCAATATCATACCAATTACAGTCTGTTATAAATTGAGCACTACCAATTGGATTTGAATTCATTTGATTGGTATGATGAGAAAACTCAGCTTTATCTGCCGTTATTCCTTTGAAGCCTTTCGCTTGAAACATCCAATCGAATTCGTGTTCTTGTTCTCCTTTTAAGTAATCTGCCATTACAATATAATCGTCTAAAACAATCATAGCTCTACGTTGTAAAACAGGCTCTGTGTATTCTGTAACTTCTCCAAATTCGGGTTGAGTTTTAGGTAATGCTATTGTTCGTCCTTCTTCCCACATTTTCTCTGCAAATGTTTGCTTCGAATTTGGTATACCTCCATATGGCGGATGACTCCACTTGGAATTGGTTTCTATAGCAGTGGCTTGCATCATGTCTCCGGAATGAAATAAGAGTCTAGAGTTTTCAACAGGTTGTTGCATTTTCTGATCGACCACAACCATATTTTTATTTATTGATGATTGTTTCCAAAACTTATACAAATAACTCCCGTAGCCATACCAATACATTAACGTTCCATAAAAGCTACGCCCGTAACGGCTCATATGCACCAAGTTGGTACGATCGAAATGCCCATGATATCCACCATGTGAGCCATAATGCAGTGCCGCTTGAATTTGTTCGTTTTGCGGTCTATCTTTTGTTTGAGATCGCAATTGTACAATCCCCATATTTTCTGCATAAGCAGACACACTCATTTGTTCTGAAGTGACTTCCGGAAGATTAGGCACACCGTACAATAAGTCTCGCTTGTTATCGCGATTAATAATTGCGGCATATTCTGGATCTCTATATAAATAATACGCTAATTCGTAAGATTTCCCCGCAAGTTTATCTTCAACTGCGTCATTTACTGCCAAGAGTACACCCCGGAAATCCATAAACGGAATAGCCGCATCCCACATGTCTTTTATTCTTACATTATTGCGCTCAATCTTTCCCCATTTTTCAAATTCCATTCCCATAATCCCACCTTGTCGTCTACTTGACAATAATGAAAAATGCTTGGTTGTTCCTATAGGAAATTTGCGATCTTTAAAATTTATACCCCAAGGTTCTAAGGCAAGGGCTATTTCAGAAAATTCTGTAGCCACCCAAGTATTATATCCCACAGCACATTCGTACCACCAACCGTCACTCATAATACCATGTTCAAGATGTTTATAGATCCCTGTTGGTCCATTTAATAACTGGTCTATAAGATGCCAATCTTGAAGATTTAACGCGCAATACATTGCTGCTGTGATTTCGGCAACATTCCAATTACTTATCGCACCTTTGGTATTTCCTTTCAAGGTTTGATTCACAAAAAGTCTAAATGTTTCTTCTGTTCTTGTTTTATCTAATTCGGTAAGTTGCGGACTTGTTCTAATTAAATCATACATTCTACCTACTGCCTGCCAAAATTTACCTTCACCTACAAAAGAATTCCCTCCTCCAACTAAGGTTGCTGGATATCCTGTTTGAGGATTGATTAGTCGGCGTAATAATTTTATACATTTTGCGGCATAATCTTCATTTCCCGTAAGCTTATAGGCAATAGCACAATTATAAATTTCTCGGCCGTCTGTACTAAAAACAGATTGCCCTAATGGTCGCTCTGTTTCTTTTGAAAAATCGGCGCCGTCTGGAACGTCCCATCGTTCTGCTTTTTTAATATAATCTTGTAATCCTTCTTGTGCCCAATCGTATTGTTTTGCTTTTTCACGTACTTGATCCCAACCAGACGCTGTAAATACTATATTAGGAAATGGTAGGTGCACGGCTGTTTTAAATGTAAGGGTTGAAATATTAGCCCCTTTACCATTAGCAATAGCTTTAACAACCTGATCTTCACGAATACCCTCAGGTAAATGAGAAGGCAAATCGACTGTAAGTGTACAGGTTTTTATTTCTCCCGGAGCCAATTGTAACTGACTAGGTTCTATATGTCCTTTCATAGACTCCCAACCTATGGTTTCTATAATAAGTTCGACTGCCTGTGCTTTATCTGTGGTGTTTCCCACCTGAAATTCGTAGAGCACTTGGCTCCCAGCTTCAGCTGATTTCCCTTGAATTTCGGCTTCTAAAAAAGTTGTTTTTCCTTTAGTTAACTGAATGTTTTTAATTTGATAGGTGTTATTTGTTTCAGAATCTACAGAAATTAATAGGTGTTTGACTGCAAAAAGTGTTGCTGTACGTTGCCCTGCATCAACATCGAAAACCTCCCAAGGCATGTAAACAGTATGCCAACCTTTCCCGACCAACTCAATTTCTGCTTTATTTAATGGATTTAAATCGCCATAATCCAAAGAATCCACTTTAAAAATCGCACTTATTTTTGCGGTAGTTTCCTGTTTAAAATACACCTCGAATGTCAGCGCCTTGTACTTTGTCCAATCTGCAGCATCACCTTCAAAAGGCCTACTAATTCCTGGAAAATAAATTCGATTTTGATTAGAATACGTATAAGAAATGGTGTCTCCAGACTGCACTGTAGCAACCTCTTTCTTCACTTTAGAAATTCCTTTCCAATCGGAAAAATCAGAACTTCCTATTTGATTTAATTGCTGTGCATTAACAATCCCTGCAAACCATAACATTACTAAGGTTAGCACATGTTTTAGGATGGTCATCCTATGAAAATCTATTCTCATTATTTTAATTTTAGGTATCCTACTGAATAATTCAGCATGTTCTCACTCTAACCTTTATGTTCTAAAGAATTAAGAGTTAGAGAGCGATATGAATTTGTTTTATCTACCAGTGAGATCTTCGTTTTAACGTTTTGTACGATTACTATCATTTACTTCATTTTCTGAATCCGTAGCTTTACGCACTTTGCCTTTACTTTTTATATCAACGTTTTCTGTTCCGTTAAACGTAATAACTTCTGTATTGGTTTGATTGTTTAAGGTAATATCAGTAGCATGCATTTTAGCATTTTCATCGAAATTTCCATAACCCTCCCACACCGATAATTTAATAGCCATCGCTTCTGGAATAAATTCTGGAGCTTCAGTTTTAATCACAACATGATGCCCCGTACCATTTATTTTAGCTAGCAAATTATTAGCTATCCCGTTTCTACTGTCTAGGATATTCATTTCTACCTTAGCATTTTTAGCATCGGTATACGCAATACAAAAAGCTTCTCCGTATTTCGCATCGGCACTACAATTAATTAAGGTATCTGCGTTCCCCACATTATACCCTGTTGCTACACAATCACGTACCACACAATCGATAACCTTATCTCCCGACGTACTTAATCCGGTACAAATCCCTCTACGCATTTGTGTTACTGTACAGTTTTTTACAGTCGTATTTGTGGTAGGATGACCATTATAGTCGGGGTACATACGAATTCCATCTTCACTTAAAGAAATAATTTCGCCTGGCAAAATTTTACCATCTTCGGCCACGTTAGTACCTTCTATATAATTTCCTTTAGC
This sequence comes from Formosa sp. F44, assembly GCF_056238645.1. Next base: position 365,798 of record NZ_JBWDLJ010000004.1, on the reverse strand, counting down.
GGCATAAAAATTCTTATCAAAACCGTAACCTGAAGTTTCCTTAAGCATCGCATCGGTAGTACGGAGCAAACCATCTACCTCACAACCTTCGATTAATGTATTTTCTGATCCTTGTAAAAATATAGCATGTCCCATAGCTCTCATGTGCACTTTACACCCTAACAATTTTACATTCTTTGCTGGATATCCCACACGAATCCCATTCATTTTGCGTACATCTCCACCACCAAGGCCATATAAATACCCATAACCCCAAGGACTAGAACCTGCCGTTCGCAACTCTACATCCTTTAAAGTCACGTGCTCTCCAACAATATTGAATATCTTATTTTTACTTTGTAAACCTGGTGTATCGCCATAAGTTTCGATATACAATCCTTCTAACGTGACGTGATTTCCTGATATTTCTATAGCACAATACATGCTATTTCCATCGGTACTTTTAATTAAATCGGGACGACTAAACAGTTTAGAATCTACCATAAATCGTGTGCCCTTTAAATCGAAATAAGAGTTATTCCCCGTGATTTCAAAAAATCTAATTTTTTTAGCATCATCTACTTGATAATTACCTGCTTTAAGCTTGACATGAACATTATCCTGATTTAAATAGGATCTGAATTCGGTTAGCGAACTTACTTCTACAACCTTTTTCTGATCGCCTTTTACTTGAGCTTGGCTAGAAAAAACCATTAATAAAACAGAAAGGAATGTTAGTATTTTATTCATCTTTATTATTTTTTTTACTACTTTATTTTCGATTAGTTTTTGTTTGGTATAAGGTCTATTTCCCAGTATACTTTAACGTGTTATCCGTTCCTAAATTGGTAATTGGTCCTTTAGATTCGCCTGTAACTCCAGAACTTTTATTTGAGAGATAGACCGGATATTCGGTTAGGTTATGTATTTCGAAATCGAAGCCTTTAAAATCGTTTTGATTGGGAAGATTCCCATGTAACAATCTGATGTTATTTTTCTCGCCACCGACTTTAATTTTTAAGCCATTATTTACGCCTTCACTTGAACCACGAAGTGTAATTTTATGCTGACTTCCGCCAATATAAGCAACAGCGCCTGTGCCGTTATAGTATGGTTGCTTTGATGGAATAAGTGTAATATCTGCGTTATATCCTTTGTCTCTCTCGTAAGTCGATGCATATGCTGGTCCGTGTGTCACATCGGCTTTGCAATTCACTAAATCCCCCGAACCTAACGAGAATCCGTTTTCACAGCCAATAGCTATGCAACCTTCAACATATTTTCTCCCTGTAGCATGTGCAATTGTCACACCCGTTCTCATGTATTTAACGGTACAATTTAAAACTGTAACGTTAGATGTCCCGCGTCTGTATTGTTTACCATCAATAATCGTTTCTCCTCCATCGTATGCACGAATCCCTGCTTCTCCTGTGCTTAACATATACCCTTTTGGAAGCGTATATCCCCAAACCGTCATAAAATTAACATCGAACGCCGGTCCAGACGTTTCGGCAAGCATATCGTCGGTTTTACGAACTTCACCTTCTACTTCACAACCTTCGATAATTGGATTATTAGCGGCTTGCATAAAAATACAATGCCCATAACTTCTATGAACAAACTTTGAATCTTTAAGATGATTAGATTCCCCTCTAATTAAACATGCACTGTGTTTGCGATGCGGAATTACCGATTTACCGCCTTTTCCAAAAGCATCGCCATAACCATAAGGAAAAGAACCCTTGGTGGTCACGTGAAATCCTTCAATTTTATTATGCGATCCATCCATAACAATATTAGTAGCACGTCGTGTAGGTGCATCATGAACCGACCCCACATCTACAAGCGTTAGGTTTTTAAGGACATTCTTATTTCCTACAATCTGGATTTCGTGAATTTGATTATTCCCATAAGCTTGCATCACCCTAGTGTCCACATTAATGGTTACGCCTGTAAAATCGTAATTACTATTATTCCCTTCAAAAAGTAACAGCACTTTACTTGTGTTTTTAATTTTCGTTTCCTGAGTATAAAGCCCTTTTTCTACATCGTCTACAGTAATAGAATATACACCAGGTTTCATTTTCACATTAGCATTATCTGCTGCTAAATATGGTTTCAATTCTTGTAAAGAATTCACCATACTTTGGGCTGTTATTTGAAAACTTGTTAAACCAAAAACAGCAACGTAAAGAAGCGTTATTAATTTTGAGGAAGCATTGTTTTTGAGATTAAGACAAAGTGTTGACATATTATTTCTGTGTGTTTATTAAATAATTAAATTGATGAAATAAAAATAAGCAAGCTCCTATAACTTTGGTATAAACCATGGTTCAATCACTATAAATTATATACCTAAACACAACAAGTGAAGCTAAAGGCTACTAAACCTCAAACTTCACTTGCAAAAATTGAATGTATTTGTGTTTGTTAAATCGTTTATAATTCAACTTCTAAATTTGAACCTGAAAAACTCACCGTCTGATTTTGACCGCCAATCATTTCAACAATTAGCGTCAAAGGGCTTTTAGAAAAGTCTAAATACTCACCATTTCCTTTAGTTATTAAAAGTGTTTTAGTGGCTTCGGAATAATTCAGTTTAAGTTCTGAATATTCTCCATTTTCATAATCATAAGATTCACTATCGTCAAAATATAATGTAAATGACGCATCTGCGCCTGGATACACTTTTATACGTAAAGGTTCGTCTGTGTCTTCAGTCGCATACTTCAATTTTGGTCCCATAGGAATAATACTTCCCGCTTTTACAAATAGTGGTGTTTCATCTAGATTTGCTTTCACAGTAATGGTTTTTCCACCTTCAATTTTTTCATTCGTCCAGAAGTTATACCACTGTCCTTTTGGGAAGTACATTTCTTTTTCTCGTTTCTCATATTCAGTCACGAAACCAACCATTATCGCTTCTCCAAAGAACAATTGATCCTTAATCTCCCAGGTATTTTTATCGTTTGGATAATGATACGCCAGCGGACTCATAAGCTGCTTACTGTTAGTTGTAATTTGCCAAGCTTGTGAGTAGATATACGGCATAAGCTGATAGCGTAAATCGATAAATTTTCGCGCTGTACTTTCAAATGCATCATCATATCTCCAAATCTCAGTTTCCGACACATAACCATGGATTCTGAAAATCGGACTAAAGGTACCAAACTGGAACCAACGTGTTAGTAATTCTATAAATTCTGGATTGGTATATTGACTGTCGAACTCCGGATTAATAGATTTTGAATCCCTAAAAAACCCACCAATATCGTGCGTCCAATATGGAATTCCTGCCATAGTGAAATTTAAACCCGCAGCTATTTGTTCAGAAAATTGTTCCCACGAGGCTTCAACATCTCCAGACCAAGAGGTAGCTCCATAGCGTTGTTGTCCTGCATAGGCAGAACGCGTTAAATTAAACACACGTTCGTTTGAGAACTCTGCTCTTCTCCCATCGTACATCGCTTTTGTGACTAAAAGTGAATATGGATTTTGAACCTCTTCAAAACGTCCCACTGCCGTCATTTGCGTTGCATCTGTAACTCCCTCTGGCTCTGTACCATCTAACCAAATAGAGCTCACACCTTTATGAAACATAGAATCGCTTAACATGCGATAAAATCGTTCACTTACCCCTTCATCATAAATGTCTATATAGTTACTACTTTTAATCTTTTTAAGATTATACTTTGCTTCTAAAGCTTCATTTTTAACCTCTGGCCATACAGACACCATTAACTTTAAGTTTAAAGATTTTAATTCGTCTACCATAGCATCGGGATCTGGATATTTAGCAGGATCCCATTCTGGCCCTTTCGTTCCTTTTGGCCAATAAAACCAGTCTTGTACAATATTATCGAAAGGAATCTTCCGCTCGCGCATCTCATTGGCATTGGCTAACAATTCCTCCTGATTGTGGTAGCGTTCTCTACATTGCCAAAATCCGTATGCACTTTTAGCAAACATAGGCGCCGTTCCTGTTAATTTTTGATAATGCGAAATTACAGCTTCCGGATTTTCTCCTTGCACCAAATAATAATCTATAACATTACCCTGCGTACTACTGAAAACAGTTTTATTATAGTCTGGCGCGTTATAATATAAATTTCCAGGAATTTTAGCACCCGTATTTTGAAACACTATTTTATACGTTTTTCCTGCTTCTAAATGCTTTTTTCCTGAATAACGTCTAGGCATCCAAATGGTAGAATAATTAATCACATCGTCGCCATCAATACTTACTTTAATCGCACCGCGCATCCGTCCGCCATTATCACTTAGTGCTAAAAAGTTATATTCGCCAGTTTTGGTTGGTGTAAAAGTAGTTTCTCTAATGTTTTTTTCTTCAGCCTCAGATTTCGTAATATGTGCGGCAACATCCTCTTTTTCGCCTTCTACCGGAGTTGATGGAGTGTTTGCCATTTTAGCTACGGTTTTAGCGGTTTCAAATTTAATTTCATTTTGAGGTAAATTAAAATCTGTTAAACTATAATTATGCCAATAAATACCATACCCTTTGGTTGACACTAAAAACGGAACTGCTATTTCTTGATTGTACTGTTGAAGACGAATTGGAACATTCTTCCAATTCATAATACCACTTTGAAATTGCCCTAATCCATACAAACCTTCATCTCCAGCATGAAATCCTTGCGAAACCGTATGCTCGGCATCCGCATCTAAGTTTATAAAAGTCTGTTCATTCGTTTCTGAAACTAATTTTTTATGGTCTTTAGTTTCATAAGTTATCGTGCCATCGCTATTTACTAACACTTTAATTAAATCGGTACTGATGGTTAATTCATTCTCCGTTTCTTTTAATTCCCAATTCACATCTTGAGGTTCTAAAACCGTGACATAATCCGGAATGGTGGACGCCGGGGTTCCTTTTATTTCCTTTTTTACATGAATAATTGCGTCGTCAATTATTTCAATTTTTAGGGTTAAACTATCTTGTTGAATAGTCACAGCATGATTGGTTTTCTCTAGTTGATGTTTAAACTTAGTATTACAACTTGCCAACACCAAGAGAAACATACTTAAGAAGCACATGTTCTTTTTCATAAAATCGTGTATTTATAGTTAGTTTGAGTTATTTATTTCAGGTTAATTAATTCCTATTTCTTTTTATCTAGTCTGAATTGCCTTCTGATATAAATCTTCAGTTTTCATCCTTAAGGTCTTTAGAATTTGTGTATACTCTGATGTATTCGCCAGATTATGCTGTTCTGATGGATCGTTGTCTAAGTCATATAATTCTTCAATCTTTGGAGTATGTTCGTAATACACAAAATACTTCCATCGCTCTGTTCGCACGCCATGAGCTCGATACGACTTATTACTGTTTATTAAATTTTGATTAATCTCATCTACATTCTCTTTATAACGCTCTTTAAACATATCTACTAGAAATAAATCTTCCATAAACACGGCATCACGCCATTGCGACATGTCTTGAGTTTGATTTAAAACAGGGGTAAGATCTTTTCCTTGCATACTATTTGAAGATTCTAAACCGGCAAGTGATACTATTGTAGACGCCATATCTACCGACGAAACCAAAGCCTTTTCACGACGTTTACGCCTAGATTCAGGCATACGACCATCATAAATAATTAATGGAGCTTTAACCGATTCTTCATATAATAGACACTTATCGAATAAACCATGCGAACCTTGAAAGCGTCCGTTATCACTAGTGTAAATAATGATTGTGTTTTCAAGTATCCCTTTTTCTTTTAGCTTATCTACCAATAATCCTACTTGATCATCGACGCTGTAACCTTGTGCTGCAAACCGACTGACAAGACGTTGATACATTTCTGGAGTCGATGACCTTTGGCGATGTAAATACACGCCTCTAGCATTTTCTTTTACAACATTAGGTAAATCTGGATTTTCACCTTCTACCCAATTGTTAGGCGCTTCAAATTCATGATCTTTGAATTGCTCATAATGGGGCATATAGACATCTCTATCTTTATCGTGCTTTACAGCATAAAAACTGACAGATAAACAAAAGGGTTGGTCTTTTGGCTGCGTATCGATAAATCGAAGCATGGCCTCTCCAGTCCTTAAAGTTCTTCCAGAATTTTCTCGACCTTCCTTAAAGATATTCTGTAGTTCCACATCACTTTCAGGCCAAGTAACATGCCCCTTATAATCGTAAGTTTCACTTCCCGCAAAATAATCGAAAGTATTACCTAAATGCTCTTTATAAAAGTGTTCTTTTGGTGTACTCGGTCGCGTTGCTTTTTCGGTAACTGTAAACCCGACTTTACCTACAAAACCTGTTCTATAGCCTGCTTGTTTTAGGAGTGCGGGGTAGCTTTTTTCAAAATCGGATTGGGATAATGTATAATCGTCTGGAGCTACAAAGCCCACTCTATGATTAGAATTAAAACGTCCAGTAAGCATTGTTACTCGACTAGGCATACATATAGCCACAGCATAGAATGCATTATCGAAGGTAACCCCTTCTGCAGCTAACTTGTCTATATTAGGGGTATTAAACTCCGGTTTACCGTAACATCCCATATTATCCCAACGCTGATCGTCGGTCATCAAAAAGATGATGTTTGGCCTAGTATAAACACCCGAAGTATTTTCTTCTACGCACTTTTCTTTGGCTTGCCCAGTAGCCATTAAAGAGATAAGCGTTAACACTCCACAAAATATGTTTCCTATATAATTCTTCATAAATACGATTATCGGCTAATGCGTTTTATCAACCTGAACAAACATCAAATCCACATTAAACGTTGCTTGTTTACTATTTCTCCATTATTTTTATGTTTCTATAAATCAATTCAGAATATTCTGCTTGTAAGGCTATAAAACCAGAATTGATACTAACACCTGCGTAATTACTATTAATAATCTCATTAACAAGTACGCCGTTTAAATAATATTGTGCACTATCGCCTCGAACTTTTAATAAGACCTCATTCCATCCTGCTTTTTCTTTATCGACAAACTTTTTAGATCGACTATAATCTGCTTTTTTTAGCACTAGAATTTCTCCATCTCTTAAAACATCACAACTTACACCTAGTATACTCCATAAATCGCCACAATCTCCTTCCTGAATTTGATATTCTAAACTTGGAGGCCATGCATAAGTTCCTGCTTGACAATGGTACAGTAAACCGGCATCGCGTATCTCATTTAGACGCGGTTCGAAACGACGTTCTCCCCATTTAAATTCGAATTTCAAGTCGTAAGAGCTATATCTTTTTTTGGTTATGGCCACACCATAAGGAGCAGTTGAAGCCGTCCATTTATACATGGCCTTTAACTCACCATTTGAGTACTCAAACATATTTTTAGCCTCGTCTTCAGTAGCATCGCCTTGTACAACAAAATCGTAATTAGCACCTGATTCTGTATTCTCAAATACATCTACCCAAGTGTTTAATTTTGTAGCTCTTGTATTTTCTAAATCTCTAATTCTCTAAATCTAATATTTCTAAAAGTCACTCTTCCATGATCGCCTTGTAATCTTAAAGGTGCTTTAGCAACTTCTACCCCTGCTAATCCTTCTCTGGTTGCTCCGGTAACTTCTTTATTTTCATGAATAATAACACCATTTAAAACAACTTTTTCAAACATGGCATTTTTTACTTTTATACCATTTGCATCAAATTTAGGGGCTCTAAAAATAATGTCATAAGTCTGCCATTCGCCCAAAGGTTTGGTAGCATTGACTCTTGGTGTTATACCTTCGTAACCTTTTTGTTTTTTAGGCTTACTTTCATCCCAACGTTGGTAAATTCCGCCACAATCAGAAAAGTCTATATTTTCTTTTCCATAGCTATCAAAAATTTGAATTTCATATCTACTTTGAAAATAAATACCCGAATTAGATCCTTCAGGCAGTAAAAATTCTAAATGCACCTCAATATCTCAAAAGGCTTCTTTAGATTCTAAATGAACCGTTTTACCCGTTGCTCCATTCACAAAAGAGTCACCTCCTTCTGCATAGGTAAATAATTTATGGTTTACCGAGTCTACTTTTACGTCCTTCACCATAAACCAATCACCTATTGGTGTTTTAAAATCTTCTAATGATTTTAGCTTTGTTTGCGAAAAAACAGTACCACCCCAAGTGATCATAGCGATTAGACAACATGCTTGTAGTTTGGCCTTCATGTTTTTATTTTTTAACTAAAACTATTGTTTGGCCTTTGGTTGTTGCTATATCATATAAAAAACTTTTAGGCGCTGTAAATTCTTCTAAAGTAGCTTTATCGGATATTACTGGTTTTTTAATATTAACTGCCTGATAGAAAGCGTTAGTATTAGGTCCTTTTGCAGTGTTTAACGACTTATCTTCTGAAGACAATAGAGCATTATAAGAACGTATACGTAAGTTTCCTCCTAGAGTAGATTTTATAACAGCTTTTACAACCTCTCCATTTTCCCATTCTAAATTTGTTATTTCAAATCCACCTCTAGCACGTAATCCTCTTACGCTTCCTTCTTTCCAAACGTCTGGTAGAGCAGGGATTAAATGAACCGCTTCATCATGACTTTGGACTAACATTTCGGCCAGACCAGAGGTAAATCCGAAGTTTCCATCAATTTGAAATGGCGGATGTGCATCTAACATATTAGCGTATGTTCCTCCTCCTTTTGGAGAGCCAGGTCTACCTACTAATTTAATTTGCTCTCCCATTAATTTGTAAGCATGATTTCCATCTAATAAACGTGCCCATAGATTTATTTTCCAATTCATAGACCAACCGGTAGAAGGGTCCCCTCTTTGAATTAATGTGTTTTTTGCACCTTGAAATAATTCAGGATTACTATAAGGAGACATTAAATTTGAAGGATACAAGCCGTATAAATGTGAAACGTGACGGTGTTTATCATCTGGATCGTCTAAATCTTCCATCCATTCTTGAACCTGATTATATTGCCCAACTTTCATAGGTGGTAACTTTGTTAAAGCTGTTTCCATTTTCGCTACCAAATCGGCATCTACATTTAATAATTCAGCCGCTGCAATAGTTTTAGTCAACATATCAAACACCAACTGATTATCCATTGTTGTTCCCGCCTCAATATTCACGCTTTTAGAACGTCCTTTAGGTCCGTGTTCTGGAGAAATGGTTGGAGAAATTATTAACCAATTATTTGTAGGCTCGGGGATTAAAAAACTTAAACAAAATTCTGAGGCACCTTTCATGGCAGGATATACAGACTGTAAATATTCTAAATCTCCATTATACATAAATTTATCCCAAACATGTTGCGCTAACCAAGTCCCTCCAGTTGGCCACATACCCCAGGTAGCTCCATCTACAGGCCCTGCAATTCGCCATAAGTCTGTATTGTGGTGCGTAACCCAACCTTCTGCTCCATACATAACTTTGGCAGTTTCTTGTCCTGATTCCGACAATTCTCTTACCATCTGAATTAATGGATCGTGCATTTCTGATAAATTAGTAACCTCTGCCGGCCAATAATTCATTTCGGTATTAATATTTACAGTATAAGCACTTTTCCATGGTGGTGTTAAATCTTTACACCATAAGCCTTGCAAGTTTGCAGGTTGTCCACCTGGTTGAGATGAAGAAATTAATAAATATCTACCAAATTGAAAATATAAAGCGGCTAATGCTGGATCATAACTATTGCTAAACTCCTTTATTCTGATATCTGTTGTTTTTTTAGCGGCATCAGAATTTCCTAAATCTAGAGACACACGATTAAAATACTGTTTGTAAAACGCTGAATGATCTGTAACCAAATCCTTATAATCTTTTTGTTCTGCTTTCGCTATATAATCGGTAGCTCTTTGGTGAGCATTGGCACTTACGTCTTGGTAATTAACAAAATTTGTCGCTATAGAAATGTACAACGTTACACTGTCGGCATTCTTAACTTCCAACGTGTTTTTGGTAGCTGTTAGCGTTCCTCCGGCAGGGACAATCTTAATTCTAGAATCAAATTCCACTTCACCTTTTATGGCTGGTGTTTCTTTTGGCAATCGTTTATTTTTATTGTCGCTACCAAAACCTGTCATAACCAAAACATTATCATTTTCAGTATAAGTTGACACTTTTGCTGGTTCCGGACGATCCATAGAGGCCTTAAAACTAATTTTACCCGCTTTATTGGCGGTTAATTTTAAAACAATAACTTGATCTGTAAATGACGTAAACATTTCACGTTTATACGCTACACCATCTACTACATATCGAGTAGTATGGATTGCATTTTCAATGTCAAGTTCACGGTAATAATCGGAGTAATTCTCTTGATCTTTAAAATTCAATCTCAAATTCCCAACCGTTTCATAAGGCATTCCGTGAGATATTTTAGAAATTATTTTATTATTTGCCAAACGATGTGCCTCATCATATTTCCCTTCAAATAATAAGTTTCTTACTTCAGGTAATGCCTCCTTAGCGTTGGGATTATCGTTTTTATGTGGCCCACCACCCCATAATGTTAATTCATTTAATTGAATATTTTCATTAATAGGATTGCCATAAACCATAGCACCTAGTCTTCCATTTCCTAAAGGCAAAGCTTCATTCCAATCTGCAGCAGGTGCATCGTACCAAAGTTTTAAATCTGTGTTCTGAGCATTACTATTTAAAACACCAAGAACGGCCAATACTAGCACATAAAATCTTCTTTTCATTTTACTATATTTTAATATCAAAAAACTATATCTATTCTTTAATTAGTTTGTTTAAATAAAAACTTTTTAAAGTTTTTTAAAGCGAAAGGCATGAAAAAAAACCTATTAAATAAGTTTTTTACATACCGTATACTTGTTTGATAAACTTACGTTTTGCTATTTACATCATCAAAAAAACGCTCCTAATTTTGGGGTGAAACAGGGAGCATTATAGGGTAAAACACGTCTCCTATATTAACCTATGCCCCTGTAAATGAATCATTATTTATATTTTGAAGCAAATTCTGTTGGTAACATATCGAATTCTATTTTAAAACATTTAGAAAAATATTTTGGATTTGAAAACCCTACCTTATAAGCAACCTCCGATACGGTTAATGCATTTGTCTGGAGTAATTGTGCAGATCGCTTTAACCGTATCGATTTTATAAATTCTGAAGGAGATTTCCCTGTAATGGATACAATTTTTCTATACAAATGTCCTCTGCTTATATCCAAAGATTTACTTAACTGATCTACAGAGTATTTTGAATTGCCAATGTTAGTTTCTACCAAATCTAAGGCCTTTTGAATCAGTTGCTCATCTATAGAAGTCACTGTAATCTCCGAGGGATTTACTTCTATTTTTTTACTAAATACATTCTGTAATGCTTTACGCTGAGCTAAGAGACTCTTAATTCTTGAAGTTAAAACATCAAAACTAAAAGGCTTCGTTAAATATTGGTCTGCACCTTGCTCAAACCCCACAACTTCTTGCTCCTCTGATATCTGTGCGGTAAGTAAAAGTATAGGAATATGAGAAATTCGAGAATCGTTTTTAACTTGTGAACACATTTCATTACCATCCATTTTTGGCATCATGACATCACTAATAATTAAATCTGGAATATATTTCAGAGTTTGCTCTAAGCCTTCTACACCATTTGAAGCTTCAATAATTCTATAATTACTATTGAGGTTGTCTTTTAGGAAATTACGTAAATCACCATGATCTTCGACCAGTAGGATTAAAGGTCTTTTTTTATTTAACTTCTTTGTATCTAAATCTGCAAAGTCGTCTTGTAATTGTTGGATATCTTCTACTTCCATTTCTTTCTCAACAACATTATGAAGTTCTACAAAGGGAAGTTTGACTATAAAATGTGCTCCCGCTCCTAAACTACTTTCTACAGTAATCTCTCCTCCTAGTAATTGGACATATTCTTTTGTTAATGCTAGTCCAATCCCACTACCCTGATTGGTTTTTGAAGTAGAATTATTAACTTGGTAAAACCGTTTAAAAATAGTTTTTAACTGGTCTTTAGGTATACCAACACCATCATCAGAAACTAGTATACTAAATGTATTAGTCTTTTTATTGAAGCTTAATGTAATAGAAACATGACCTTTTTGCGGGGTAAACTTAAAGGCATTTGAAAGTAAATTGAATATAATTTTTTCGATTTTATCATTATCGAACAGGGTTTGACAGCTTTCAATATCGGTTTTAAATTCAAAATGGATATCTTTTTCATTAGAAAACTCTAAAAATGAATATGACAATTCTCTAATAAATTGAACCAAATCTCCCGTAGTCGCATTTACCTTTAGTTCGCCTGAACCTATTTTTTGAAAATCTAATAATTGATTTACTAAACTTAATAATCTTTTGGTATGACGCGACATTAAACGCAGTTGACGTGCTTGCGGTGCATCATGATTTTCCTTTAACATTTTTTCTAATGGCCCTAATATTAAGGTTAAAGGTGTGCGAAACTCATGACTTATATTACCAAAAAATTTTATTTTTAAATCATTAATTCCCTGTTCTTTTTGCAGATTATTACGCTTTATTGCATTATGTCTAAGCCACCATAATAAAGTCACAAAAGCCATGGCATATAAAATATAAGACCACCATGAAAACCAAGGTGCTGGCAAAATTTTAATATTTAAGGTGGTGCCAACTTCGTTCCAATATCCATCATTGTTTGCTGCTTTTACTTTAAAAACATAATCCCCTGCGTCTAAGTTTGTATAAGTCGCTTCGCGCTTATTTTCTATATAATTCCATTCTTTATCAAAACCTTCCATCATATAAGCGTACTCATTCTTTTCTGGAGAGGTAAAATTTAGTGCCACAAATTCAAAACTAAACACGGATTGTTTATAATCTAAGACAAGATTTTTAGTTTTACTTATATGTTGCTTCAACGGAGACTTGTTACTACCTACAGGAATTGACTGATTAAATAGCTTAAAATCTGTTAATAATACATTTGGGATAAGCGTATTGTTAATAATATATTCAGGATTAAAAATATTAAAACCATTATTTCCCCCAAAATACATTTCCCCATTCGCCGTTTTATAATATACAAAAGGAGAAAATTCATTAGCTTGTAAACCGTCGTGCAGATTATAATTTTTAAACTTTTTTGTTTTCGTATTGAATTTAGAAAGACCATTGTTGGTGCTTATCCACAAATTTCCTGCATTGTCTTCTAAAATTCCCCTAACCGAATTTCCTGCTAATCCATCTTTAGTGGTATACACTTTAAAGGTATGAGTTGTTCTATCCATTAAATTAATTCCCAACGACGTCCCTATCCACAAATTTTGATTTTTATCTTCGTGAATGCTTAATATATAATTCTCGGAAATGCTGTTTTTATCTTTAGAATTATTTAAAAACTGCTTAAATGTGCCCGTTGTAATATCGAATAAGTTTAAACCATTAATAGTACCTATCCAGATATTTTTACGCTGGTCTTTATAAATTACCTTAATCCTATTGTCTGATAACTGATTATTTGCACCTGTCTTTTTAAAGTGTGAAAATCTTTTGTTTTTTGTATTATAGATATCTAACCCTTCTGTTACAGTCCCAATTAACAAATTATCTTCAGTTTTCAATACATCGTTTACACTGTTAGACGACAAACTATTATCGTTATTTTCTTGATGCTTATAAACGTTAAAAGTTCCAGTAGCCTTATTAAAAAGATTCAACCCATTTAGAGTGGCTACCCATAAATATCCCGGACGATCTTCTGTAATATCAAATACAAAATCGTTACTTAAACTTAAAGGATTAGATGGATTTGAATGGAAGTGGGTAAACGTTAAACTGTCTCTATTAAATTTACTTAGCGTACCATTTACTTTAGTTCCCACCCAAATATCGCCATCGGAATCTTGGTACAGAGCCCTAACTCTATTGTTTAATAATCCGCTAGGTGAATTATTATCTTTAATATGAATAAATTCTTTTCTTCTTTTATCTAAAATATTTAATCCAGAATCTAACGAACTTAACCATATGTTTCCGAAAGCGTCTTCGAATACATTATTAATAACATTGCTACTTATGCCAGTGGCATCATTTTTTCTATATAGTAATCTTTGTGCTTTCTGCGTTTTATTATTGATATACATCAATCCTTGGTCTCTCACAGAAATCCATAAATTATTGCTAGAGTCTGAAAAAAGGTTTATTTCCTTTCCTGAAAAAGCATCAGGTAGCGGTACTTTTTCAAATTTGAAGTCGGCTTTCAATTTGAGATAATATGTTTCAGAACGCATACCGAGTAATACCGTATCATCTTTTTGAATGTGCATATTAATAACACTAACATCTCTTAATATGCTAGAAAATGTTTCAGTCGTTTCATTAAAAACATCCAAACCTGTATTTGTAGCGATTAACAACACCCCGTTAGAATTCCTTATGATTCCGTTTATTGTATTTGAACTTATCGATGTCTTGGGTGCTTTAACATACCCGTACTGCTTTATTTCATAGGTGTTAATATTTAAGCTAAACAATCCCGAATTATCTGTACCAATCCACAACATATCATCATCTACATATAAAGATGCAATGGTAACACTTCCTGAATTTTCTTTAAAAAGCTCATTGAATCTGGTCATTTTATAAGTTTCAAGATCCAACATATTAAGCCCCTGATGCGTACCAATCCACAATTGCTTATTTTTATCTTCGGCCAGAGTAAGAATTAAGTTATTACTTAAGGACAAAGTATCTGTAGGTGATTGAAAAAAGTTAAGAAACGAATAACCGTCGTAACGGGAGAGACCGTCTTCGGTACCAAACCACATAAATCCATCAGAATCTTGTATCGTGGTATGTACCATATTAGACACCAATCCATCCTTTACAGATAAGTGTTTAAAGTTTAGTTGTTGTGCAAAGCTAGACAGACTTATAATAACAATAAAAAGAGAACATATTTGGGCTTTTGTCATTTGATATAAATAGGGTTTGCTCAGCATACTGTTTTATTTAACTCGCTTTTTAAAATGATAGTCCTCTTATACACATTTACTTTTCAATTTTTCTTTGGGTAAATCATCAAAAATTATACAACATTCATAGGGCTCAAACTACCTAAAATCTCAAAATGTATTGTTTATAATCCCTAAATTATTCCTACCTAAAATATGAATTAATCTTATCTTATTCTGTGTGTAATTGCGCCCGATAAAAATTTATTAAACAAATAACTTTCACTAATCTTGAGTTTTAAAAAGCGAGGTAGGCAAACCTTCTTTATTGTATAAATTAGCGCCTTGTGGGTTTGACGACCACGCATAACGAACTTCTACAGGGTGCTCAATATCTGTGTGCCAAACTTCTACTTGATTCTTATTTAAAATTTTAGCCTTTGCCCATTTCCACAAACCATCCGTCCCTTTAATTTGAAAACGACTTAAAGGTTCTTGCACTTCAATAGTTGGTTCCATAAATTGTTTTTTTCCAACCATTAAACCAGATCCTACGTTATCGAATTCTATAATTATTTTATCTCCTTTAATTGTAGATTTCTTGTATAGAGGTCCGCTGTAAACGATATCTTTTTTATAGGCTTGATTAAGCGCCCAAAGGGAAAGTCGTTTACCAGCATCTATTTTGTTTTTTGGATGTATATCTTTTTCTTCACCTATATCATTTAAGACAGCCAGTCCTGTATTAGGAAGCTTAAGACTTTGACTCTGCCCATAAGATACTAAGGCCCATCCATCTTCATCGGCAACTGGTTCTTGGTTTGGTGTTTTATAATTTGCGAGCTGACAAGTGTAAAAATAAAAGGTATCTTGTCCCCAAGCTTTTCTCCAACTTTCAATCATATTAGAAAGTTTTAATCCGTAAGTTGCTGCTCCTTGTTCTGTATTACTCTCTCCCTGATACCAAAGCGCTCCTTTTACTGCAAATGGAATTAAAGGATGAATCATTGCATTAAACAAAGTTGCAGGTATTTGTCTATCCCGATCTGGATGTACGGACTTTCTTGGTTTGGAAGGTGCCTTTTTGCCTTCTCTTTCAGCTTGTTCCACTTGTGCTTCCCAATCTGTTAAAAGCTGTTTATATTTTTCATCTTCCTCAAAAGTATCCCAAGATGCTAATGAATTCTTATATTGTGCTAATTCTTCAATATACGCCTTCTTCAATATTTCATTTTCTTGGTAAGCCTCCTTTGGCATCCATGGTTCTATTCTCGTTGCTCCTAAACTGCAACTTAAAATAGCAACAGGAACTTGTAACTCCCGCCGTAATTCGCGCCCGAAAAAGTAAGCCGTCCCAGAAAACTCATTTACTTCGCCATGTACTGCTTTAGACCAGTTGCCTCTTCCCAAATATTTCTCTTGCAACACACTATAATCTGGACCAACTTTAAATTGACGAAATAACGGATCGTTTGCTGTAGCTGCTTCTTTTCTTAAATACGCCGCAATAGGTTCATATTCTGGTTGTACAGCCTCTCCCATTAACATTCTAAAAGGCCGATACATATTAGATTGTCCACTACAAAGCCAAACCTCTCCCACTAAAACATCTAAGATTCTTAATGTAGTTACCTCATTATTATACTGAGATGTAACTGTTAGAACTCGTGATTCACTTGACGCTTCCAACGGTGCTAAATCGATTCGCCAATTGCCTTCGACATCTGCTTTTACCTGCTTTTTCTGATCTGCAAACGAAACCTCTACCATCGCATTTGCTTGTGTCGTTCCCCAAACAGGGACCTTTTGACTACGTTGCAACACCATGTGATCTGCAAAAATACTTGGTAATGTTATGTCAAAAGCAAAAGTGCTTTGTATATGTAGCAGTAAAAAAATACTTAAAATAATTTTCTTCATAACGTATTAGATATTTAAATTTTATTGAATACTAGTATCATAAATGGAAAGTGATTAAATCGTTTTAATATGTTAAATACATCTTTTTTACAAATTAACATGCTCGACATAATTATAATACACAGCACCTTCCATTTCTCCTGCTTCATTATAAAACCAGGTCTGAATAAACGCTGGACCTTTTGGTAAATTCTGTATTGTAAATTGCACGCCATCTTGGCCTCCGTCAGCATCTTTCTTCTCGTCGACATAAATGGTATTTCCATTCCAAATTTTTATTCTAGCACTTGCAATATTTAAAGCCTTCCCCGTTTCGCCGCCTGAATTTAATATTGATTTATCTTCAATTTCTTTTGGCCAACGGCGCAAATCAAAATTATACGTCCCCGACTTCTCTAATTCTACAGCAATAAATCCGCTACCAGGAGCTCCTTTTTTCACATCGTCTTGATGCCAAATTACAGTACCATGAAAATCGTGTGCATGAAGTGTTGTTTTAGGCTCTGCTTTATTTCCTATAATAATTCTCGTGTATTCACTAGCACGTTCTTCTACAAGTTGAAACCATTTTTCATACTCCTCTTTTAACTCTGCTACAACGCTATTATAGGCAGGATTTGAAATGATATTATTTTCTTGTTTTAGATCTGATAAAACATCATATAATTCCCAATCTGAAGTTGCACTTGTTCTAAGCAAACGCCATTTATGTTCTATTACATCACCATTCCAGTCATTTTTTTTTACAGATAATTTTTTATATTTCTCAGGAAATTCTGTCCACATATCGTTAATAACAACAGCTCTATTTTTGTATGCTAATGGGTCGTTAGTAGGATCTTCATCTAGAAATGGTTTAAAACTACGCCCTCTAATTTTTAATTTTTCAGGTCGGTTTTCTATGTCTTTAAGATCTAAAACATCCATAAACGTAGGGAGCCAATCTATATGTGCTGTTAACGGTGTTACATCTCGGCCTTTACCTTTACCTCCTAAGTTCCCGGCTTCCCATCTTACAAAACAAGGCACTCGCGTACCGCCATCGTAATTCGATCCTTTTCCGCCTCTTAAGTAACCTCCTGCTCCATTATCTGTAGTAAAAATAAGAATGGTATTATCGGCGATACCTTTATCATCTAAGAATTTCATTAAACGTCCCATATTCTTATCGATGTTTTCAATAGTTCCTGTTTTAGCACTCACACCTTCACGAGCATCGGGTGGTAAAACATGAGGTGCATGAGCTGTTCCTAGAGGGATATATGCGAAAAAAGGTTTATTCTTTTCGATGTTATCTTCCATAAAATCCATAGCGCGATTCATAAAGAAATTTGTAGTAAAAGCGCCCTCTATACCATCATCCTCATCTGTCATTTCAACCAAAGTATCGTTAACCCACATATGTGCCTCGTTATTAGTATTCCCCCAATAGTCAGGTTGTTGTCCAGTTCCTCCTCCTTGTATCCAAGCCACATAGTCGAATCCGCGATCTTTTGGGCGAAACGGATAATTATCGCCTAAATGCCACTTAAAAAATAAGCCTGTAGCATAGCCATTTGCTTTAAAAATATCGGCCATAGTAATCTCATCGGCACGCATCATATTTCTTCCATTAATGGTATGCCAAACACCTACGACATCGCTTGGTCTTCCTGTAAGCAAGGCACCTCGCGTTGGAGAACAACTTGGAGACACATGGAAATCTGTTAAGCGCACAGACTCGTCTCCTAACCGATCAATGTTTGGTGTTCTTGGCGCATTGTCTTTATAATATGAAAACGAACTGTGACTAATATCGTCAGGCATGACAAAAATCACATTCGGACGGGTTTGTTTTTGGGCAATAAGTGAATATGAATTCGCAAGAATAATATTCAAGAGCATGCATAGTTTTAAAAGTTTCATAGTTTTTAATACGTTTTAGAATTGCAGTCCTCTATAGGTTAAAAAAAATCTTGGGCTTCAATTTTTAATGTTCATAATTCAGTTTTCACACCTTCAATAAAATATTTTAAGATAATAACGTTCTCCTTTTTTGGTTTCGAATGAAAGCAAATCAGCTTTTTCTTTGTTAAAGATTACATCTTGACCGTCAAAACTTGTAACATTTTTATTAGAAATCCCTTCATATTTCAATTTACATAATCCTCCGCTTCTCGAAAGAATTTCAAGAGATACCGCTTTGCCATTCTTCCAGATCACAGATATTTCAAAATTACCTCTAGCTACCAAACCTGAATATGCACCGTTATCCCAAGACTTGGGAAGCGCGGGAAGTACATTAATATACCCTTCGTGACTCTGGAGCAACATTTCTGCAACACCAGCCATGGTTCCAAAATTACCATCAATTTGAAATGGTGGATGCGTAGTCCATAAATTTGGCAAAGTGCGCTCCTTTATAAATTTAGAATATACGGCATGAGCTTTCTCACCTTCTTTTGTTCGGGCGCGAGCATTCATGCGGTGTGCCATAGCCCACCCCGTAGTATTATTTCCTCTTAAATCTAAAGTAAGGATTGAGGCTTCCATCCATTCTGGAGTAGACTCGTTAATTAGCGTTCCAGGATAGAGTGCACATAAATGTGAGATATGTCGATGATTTTTCTGACCGATTTCGCCATAATATTCCTCTTCTCTAAATTCCTTTATCTGACCAGATTTCCCTATAATTATAGGATCTAATTTTGTAAGTTCATCTTCAACAGTGTTCTTAAAATCATCTTGAATATCTAGAATTTTATACACCTTTAGTAAATCGTTATGATTTTCCCAAACCAATTCTTGATCGAATGTTGTACCTGCCGTAATATAATTATCGCCATTGTGCTTTTGTTCTGGAGAAGCGGAAGGCTTTACCAATAAAAGACTATCATTTACAGGCACTAAGGTTTTAGATAAAAATTGACTCATCCCTAAAATAGCCGGAAATCCCGTTTCTTTTAGAAAGGTGGTATCTCTAGTAAATTCGTAATAATCCCAAAACATTTTAGTGGTTAGCGCGCCTGTTCCAGGGCCAGAATGACCACCTGGACCAACAATTTTATAAGGTGTAGTTCCTGTTCCTATCGTCCATCCGTTATCTAAACTATCTTTTGCAAGCGCATCTGGATGATGTTCTTTTAAATATGTAGTTGCCAAACGATTTGCTTTAGGGCGGTAAGCATCGAAAAATTCAATATAAGGTGTAAAAGTTTCTGCTAAATTTGAATTTAACGCTCCCCAATAATTCATCTGTATATTAATATTGTGCCAAAATCCACCTGTAAAAGGGGTGACTTCATACTGACTCCAAACACCCTGTAAGCCACAAGGTAAAGTCCCCGCTCTGGATGTTGAAATTAATAAATAACGGCCATAATGATACATCAATTCTTCTAAATAGTGATGTGATGCATCTGCCTGATACTCCGTTAATAAAAGCTTAGTAGGTTTTGTTGGAATTGCTGTATTAAACTGAAGCTTAACACGGGAAAAAAGAGATTGATAATCCTCTAAATGCAATTGTTTTAATTTTTCATATCCTTTTTCTATAGCAGCTTGCATTAAGTCACTCACTTTTTCATGCGGATAACTATTCTTATCTAATTTCTTATTATGAACTTCCTCTAAAAAAAGATCTTCACTTAATTCGTAATTTGTTCCTGCAGTGACTAATAACACTACATTATCGGCGTTAGTCACCGTTATTTCCGATTTATCGCCTTTCTGAGTCGCGGTTAATGCTCCACCTGTATTAATGACTTTGATTTGTCCCTCATAATTCACACTAAAATGTTCAATAAAACCTGACATGGTAATCAAATCATTTTCAACTTTCATGACTCCAGTTCTTGTGTTTTTCTGAATAGAATCGCGCAGATAAGGTATTTCGGGTTTAAGCGTAAAAGAGATTTTTCCTTTCTTATTGGCACTTAATTTTATGGCCATTACATTATCAGGATAGCTCATAAAATACTCACGGGTATACGTCACACCCTCATGCGAGTAGTTAACATAGGCTAGAGCTTCATTAATATTTATAGACCTGCTATAATTGATTGGATTTTCATGATTGAATTCTAGATTGATTTCTGCAAAACTTGTTAACCCCCCAATACCATATAACCCTTCATTAGCCAATGTTTTTTCGGTAAGTTGTATGCGTTCTACATCGGTTCTACCAAAAATATTAGCCCCCATATACCCATTACCAATAGGATAAGAATGTAATTCCCAATCTTCATCGTACGGATATCCTCTAGCTTTAGTAATGCTAAAATCTCCTCCTCTATTTGGTGCCGGTTCATTGTCCCAAATCGTATAAATCCGTTCTGAATGTTCTGAATTTAAATTTAAAGACGACTGACTATAACTCAGTTTACAACACAACATAAAACTCATAGTCAGTATAAACCAGGTTATAGAATTACTTTTTTTATTGCTATAAAAGCCATCTATTTTCATAATATGTTAGTTTGTAAAAATTAATATTTTAATGTTGTTTTTAATTCAATTCTTGAACCTCTTCTTTCCAAAACATCAAAAGAATATCATTTTTTAGTTTTCTCTAAAGTGTATTTTTTATTATAAAATCGACAACCATTTCAGGATCATCAATATCATAATGATGTCCATTTGATTTTTGAACACCCGACTTACAAGGCGATACTGTTGCAGTACCTCCTAAAAGAATGTAGTTATTTATAAGTTTCAACGAATTCTCGTCGGCTGGAACAACACCATCTTTTAAACTTACCGTATGAAGGATACGAACTCCCGCATGGGCCAAACCTTCTAAATTATCGATGGGATTATTGGTATAAGCCTTAGCGTCTTCATCTGTTTTAAATCCGTATTCAGCTTTTAATGTCTCCCAAGCTTTTTTACTTCCTTCACTTGAACCAAAACCTGCTGGCCAACTTTTAAAATCGCAGACGACGGCGTCCCCGTATATACAGGCTACTTTTTCAGGGTTTTCTTTTGCCCAATTGTAAATAAACAACCCTCCACGACTATGACCATGTAAAGCCACTTTAGGCTGTAAAGCATAGGTTGAAACCAGGTGGTTATAAAATCCATTCCATACGGCAACGGCCTTCGGACTTCCAAACTTATTATCGGTATTAACATAAGCCACATGAAAGCCTTTTGCTAAAAGCATGCTATCTATTTCGGCATGATAACCAGGGAAACGTCCGCGCCATAACCACGGATTTCCAGGTAATGGTTTTTCCGGACGGGTAAGATGAGCGTCCCTTCCTTCAAACTCAAAATTAATACGTTCGAAGCCTTTCCAATCTGATGTTTCACTTTGTCCGAAACTGGATATTGTGGAAAATATAGTAATTAAAACAATAATAAAACCAGACTTCATTTTCATCTACTTTTGGGTTCTTAATTCGTTTACTTTTTGATTTGCATTATGTGCTATATGGCGATCATAATCTTGGGTGTACAACGTTGCAACCCTATTATACTGCTCAGGTAATTTGTTATAATCTGCCCACGCTTCATCGTAAACCGTAATCCATTTTTTAATTTCTTTTACATCTCCCTTAGCTTCCGCATCGGACATATAAACAAGTGCTCTATATATTTTATATAATCTTAGGCCATATTCAGCAGATCCAATCGCATGATTTTTGGCAGCTTCGCTGTCCCAAGTTATTGCTTTTGATAGTGCTACAATTTCTTCCCATTTAGCTATAGATTCATCCTTTTGCTCTAAATTTCGTTTTTGCCCCACAGCATCTTTTGCAACTGCCGGCCAACCTATTCCTTGATCTCGAGTCCACCACACATCACTAATATCATTTTGCACCGTATTTCTACCTCTTATTACAGCCTCTGCAGATAGTAAACAAAGTCTTCTAAATTTAGCAACATCATCTCCCTTAAGATTTAAGCGTTCCGTAGCATATCTATTAAAAATAAATGCTTCACTTTGCTCTGTATTTTGAGCCCATTGTGCCATGACCCACGAGTTTAAATCGCACCACATTTCGCTTTTAACATACGGCCCTTCCCAGCCTCCACCGCGAGACCATGTCCAAATACCGGCATATAAATCTGGAGTAGTTTCAACAAATTCTCGTATACTATTGATATCGCCTTCCGGCATTTTAGCATGCTCTTCGAAACCTTCGATAACTCCATTTGCAATATAATTTGGATAAGCGCCTTTACCTTCGTATTCTCTTGCAGATTGCACTTCTATAATTTGAGGATGACGACCTTGACCTATAAGTTTACTAAATGGTCGCGCTCTATGAAAATCGCCTTCGCATTGTTTTATACTAATTATCAAATTTTTATGAGGTTGTACAGCATCGCTCACTTCCATGTATGCGCTCATATTCCTATCAAAAGCATTCCATGTTCTAAAAATAAGTTGCTTATCACGTTTTACACAAATCTCTTCTTTCAGCATTTTCATTAAAGGAATAATTGTTTTTTCTGGACTTGATTTATCGTCTATAGCGCCTTGGTGATAAGGAGCATCGTGTAAATAAGTTTCTCCGATACGCACTACTAACCCGTCTAAATCAGGAAACTGATCGAACATTTCGTTAATTTGAGCACGTACAAATTTCTCTGTAACCGGATGGTTAGGATCCCCAAAAGTATCTTCTATATTATACTTTTTTATTAATCGTTTCGGAAATAAAACCAGATCAGACATGGCGTAAATGGCCATATCTTCAGCTTTGCATTGGGCGTGCATTTTTTTAATTTGTTCTGCCTTGGCATCGACCCATTTGCGATCTTCCGATCCTTTTGGCAAAATATCTTTATCTACAGATTCCCAATTTATCGCCAGTGCAGGTGATTCAAACAGAAAATACACCTTACCATTATATCCCATTTCTTTAATCACAGCCGGATCATTATATGCCGTTTTATAAGGTGCTTCTCCTGGATTATGATGCACCATATCGAGAATTAACGGACTAGGATATTGATGCTGAGCCTTAACTTTAATACTAAAACTAACTAACAGCATTAGGACTATGAATAAATGAAACCGTATTTTCATATTTGTGTTTAATTTTTTAATAATACCTATCTAATTTTATAAGCAAAACCTGATTAATAACGTTGTAACCACGCCTTTAGTCGTTCTGTCCATGTGGACAAATATGGGTTATCACGGGCTAACGCATAACCGTGCCAACCTATGGGATAAAGATGCATTTCTGCTTCAACTTTGTTATTAACTAGTGCTTCGTAATATTTTAATGAGTTCTGCACAGGCACTCCTGTATCGTCTGTGGAATGCATTATAAATGCTGCTGGAGTTTCTGCAGTTACATGTAATTCGGCTGAAAAATGGTGGATTAATTTTTCGTCCAAATTATTATTTAAAAGCCGTTTTCTTGAGGTTGGATCTGTAAAATCATCTTTAAATGTAATCACTGGATATACCAAAACAGAAAAATCTGGTCTTGCACTCAACAGGTCGATTTTGTCTGTAGGTTTGGCATATTTTTCGTTATAATGAACAGCAAGTGTTGTTGCCACATGTCCTCCTGCCGAAAAGCCCATGATTCCAATCCGTGTAGAATCTATGCTCCATTTTTCTGAGTGATGCCTAGCCAATCGGACAGCTCGTTGAGCATCAAGAATAGGCGATTTATACGACACAATATTAGATTTAGAGCATGGTAAACGATATTTTAAAACAATAGCAACAATACCCTGAGCATTTAACCATTTTGCAATATCAGTACCTTCCCAATCCCAATTCATGATCGCATAGCCACCACCAGGACAAACAATCACAGCTTGTCCGTTTCTTAATTTTTCTGATGGCAAAAATACTTCTACCCCTGGCTTTTTTACATTCCTTATTTTTAAAACACCCTCTTGAACCCTAATTTCTTCCTCATCGGTTTCCTGATAGTTCGGAATATTGTCTCCCCATAAAGGCAATTCTAAATGCTGGGCAGTACCTAAGAGAGGTATCTGAATAAATAGAAAAAATAAAATTGTTCTTAACATCATTTTAAATTATAACAACTATGTATTGTGCCTTAATTCTAATACTTAAAATACCTTTTGGTTTTAAATATTTCAGCTTTAACTTCAGTTTAGATACCCTATATTATTTTTATAAATGTGATTATCTAGGTAGTCACCCCCTCCAAACTTTAGCATTCACAGATTTATTTTAAATCAATTGTTCGAAATGCTTCTGAATTAAATTGATATTCTTTGTTATTATAAGAAATGGTAACTGGCACTTCATTATGCATAAATAATTTCCCGCCTTTACGTTCTACAACAACGTTTCCTTTTTGTTTTGTTGAAATAATAAAATCCTTTGTTTTAAGTTCTGTCCCATTCCCCATAAACAGGATAAAATCTCCATTTTTTTCATAACCAATCAAGGCATACGCGGCATCTGTAGACATATCTTTGTACACTGCCAGTTGATTATTAGTTGAGGAAAACACTAAATCTTCTCTACCAGATTTATGTGAAACGTGTAGTCCTACAAAATCTTGACTTCCATTCTCATCCTCAAAACCAGAAATACTAGCGATACTTTTTCCTTCGCTAGAAGTAAAAGGTTCGTACACCGAAGCAAATGGGCGATTCCACGCCTCGCCATGTTGCCTTGCTGCTAGTGTTAAATAAGGTGCTTTATCCACATCATAAGGAAGTCCACTGTTCCCTTTAAACGCTTTATTTGGTGGCGATTTTATACTAAAAACCTCACGACCTTCAGTACCTTTCATCCATAAATTCATAAACACATCTTCTTCGCCTTCTGGTCTATCTATTTTCCATTCAGCTTGATAATCATTGTTTGTACGCATCGATTTTTTGTCCCACATATAATCTAACGCATATAAATGACCTCCTGCAAATGCCATTTCCTCACTTCGAACAAGTGCTAACGGCTTACCATCTCCATCGCTTACCGTTAAACTCTGACCTAAATTATGGTAAAAATAATCGTGAAATTTATCGCCTTTACGTTGTTTTTTAGAACGAAAAACATCTACATAGTAGCCCGTAGTTTCACCAGTCTTCACAATACTTACCAAGCGGCTTTGATCACTTTGCGTTTCTGGTTCCAAAAAGTAAACATCGGAATAGGTTATATCTTTATAGTAACCTTCCTTTTGTTCTGATTTCGGATATTGTCCCATTAAATCGAAAGCATGATAACTTAGCATTTCTGTGTACGAAGAGACACCGTCTACCATTACCGTATTGTGAGCAGGGAATTGAGAATAATACTCTAAATATATTGGCTGAAGATAATTAGAACCTTTACCAGGATCGGAACCTTGTACGAAGCCTTTTCCATATAATTCCATATTAATTCCGTTAGCGTGCATATGGTTTCCAAGGGATCCGTTTAACGAGACCATCATACCATCTTTTCCTGTACCCATACGTTGCACGTGCCAACTCACATTAGGCGCATAAAAGGTCTGGGTGATATAGTCGTCTATATTACCCATTTTATATTTCGGATTCAATTCTAAGGGTTTACTTGCAAAAAAAGAAGAAATATCTGCTCTAGGTTTTTTACTTTTATTTGAACCCTCCGACGTTTTAGAAAATAACCTATACATGCCTGTAAACTCTTCTTCTAACTCTTGATCTTTATTTTTTTGAGCAATACGAATCATATCGCTCATAGACTCCGTACTTATAGGTCCGTAATACGAATCTCCAAAAGCAACAGCTTGCCCGTTAGGAAACAAATATTGAGGTAACATTTTTACAGCCTTTGGCATTACAGGTGTGTATGGTAAAATATTATGATCGAATGTATTGTCGAAATCTCTTATAAAATTGGTAAGGTCTTTAGTAACACCTTGAGAATATCCTGGACATTCGGCCCAAACACCATTAGCTTCGTCGTAGCCATAATCCATGAATTTATTTAGCGACCATTGTCTAGCCGAAGTCACATTTAAAATGTAATCTATATAGTATTCGCGTCCTTTATTGTCTTCATAATTTTTATTGTCTTGTAAAACCATGGCTGCTTTTAAAATAATCTTGGCCTGATGTAAATTCCAATTGTTTTGAGGTACACCGTTTTTTATAATTTGATCGATCCATCTTTTGATGGTCTTATCGTACATCGCAATTTTATCTGAAGCATTATCTTCAATATACTGATGTAAGAAATCGTAAAGTTCTGCTATTTCAATTAGAGTGCTTTCGTGTATCACTTGGAAATGCGTAAATCCAACAAGTGTCTGAATATGACCGTTAAGTAGATCTATTGGTTCACTTCTGTAAGACATACCAGTCATGTAAGTATCAAATAAATCGAATGAAAATTTAGCATATCGTTCGTCATTTTCCAGCCAATACAGGAAAGCGGCATCTTTCCCTAAAGCGATTATTTTTTTGTTGATATTTACAATTATATTCCCTGTCTCCGATTGCTCTGCCCATTCAAAAGGATGTCCTTCTTTTTCCTTGTTTGGCAACCACAATCCTCTTGGATCGTCCATATATGGAAGAATATCTTCTAAACTAGGTGTTCCGTAAGCCGTAGCCGAATTTCGGGAACCACTAAATCGTACTGTAGGAGCTGGAGCTTCTCCATCGGCATGAGAAAAATCTACACCGTTAATGTAAATGTTGCTGGCTTTAGTGTTCCAATGCATTTGTAATCGAGATACCATCCATTCGTCATCGGTTGTATGACGCTCCACATAAGTATCAACTTTTTCATGTAAGCCTTTTAAGACATCTTGTGCCCAAGTTTCCTTTTTAATTGTTTTTTGAAGATCTTTTTTTCCTTTTTGCGTGATATAAATTCGGGGATACCCTTGTTCTAAATTCTCAGGAAGTGGAATCTGTGCGTGAGCGACTACTCCAAAGAAAATCAATACCATTAGAGATAAGGCCTTTTTCATTTTTAGTTAATTTTTAAATTATAGTTTAGTTTGTTTTCTGAATGCTTTTGTATTCAATTTAATCCCTCGAAATTCTAACTTTGATTAGAAGTTTATCATTTCCATCTCTATTTTGGTTCATTCGAGTTTCTTTATTTTCAAGTGGGTTGACATCTAAATTCTTTAATATTATCCGTTTTTGGGTAAAATGATTCATGAGATTTATACTCACAACTACAAACATAAAAACGAATACTATTACCATTCAAAACATCTTTTAGACCGCTTTTATTTCTGCGTACAGCAATATCGTTTTTTTATTTTTTTTTGAATATAAACTATAGTTCTTAAGCTATAAATTATGGGTATTTATTCCATCAATGCTTCACCCTAAACAGCTCAAAAGGTATTGAAGTCAATTACATGGATATTCTATAAAAAGAAAAAGCCTAGAAATAAATCTAAGCTTTATATAAAATTGTCCCCATTAGAATGCGTCAATTTATGGTGTATTTACTAAATAATATCTGCAAAAATTAGTTTAGAACGTCATCTATTGTTTGTTCTAATCTCTTAATATTATCCTCACTATATCCTTTGATAATCTCTATAACTTCTTGATCTTGATTTATAATTACATGTGTGGGATATGAAGAAATCACATAATCATCTCCGTCGATTACTACAATGTCATACAAAAACGGATGTTTAGGAAGGAAACTGTTTTTTAATGTTTCGTTTGTCGTCGTAATAGCAGGTGCAATAAATTTAACGTTCTCACCACTAAATTTTTCTACCAATTTATTGAGTTCAGGGATCTCTTTCACACAGGGAGCGCACCACGTTCCCCAGAAATTTAAGACCACGACTTTACCTTTTAAGGATTCCGACGAAATTTCAGTTTCATTAATATCCTTGAATTTGAATGGTGAAATAATTTCTCCGATCTCATAATTGATGCGTTTACCAAACTTAGGATCTAAGCTCTCGGCTAAAGCATGATCTAGAGTTGGGATAATTTCTAACAACTGACTAAACTTCATTTTTTCACTAAAAGGTTGAGTAAACGACCACTTTTTACCATCTTCGGAAACTCCAATAGTATAACTCTTACCGCTCTTGAAATTAATATGAAATAACGCTTGATATTGATTTTCTGATTTGGCTAGTTTTAAAAGTCCTACAAGTTTGATGGTGTCGGTATCTTGCTTTAAAATGCGCTCCCACGTTTCGGTAAATTTTTCTTTGTATGTATTCTCATTTCCATAATATACAGGTAATAGATAGTCTACATACTTTGAGATATCCCTCATATTATAAAACGCAATCATCTCGTTAACTTGTTTGGTCGCAGAAGCGTGAACATCTACTTGTCCGAATGAAGCATGCGTAAATAACAGAATTAAAAGGCTAAATGTTAGTTTTTTCATGTTCATAGTGTTGTATTCGCTTTTTCATTTAACCTGTTTTCTATATTCGGGTTTATTTTGGTGAGCTCCTTTGCAAATTGAATTTTATTCTTTGGAGAAATGACTATAACATCAAATTTACCGTAAGCTAGTTCTATCCTGTCCATTGAAGGTGCTGGTGATGAAATCAAATTATTAGATTTACGAATAGACTTGATTTTATTTATATCGAACGATTTATTATACATAAAACCACATTTAACATTCAAAATCCCGTGATCATGAATCGTGTATGCTGTCGAAAAATGGAGATATAGAAAAAAACTTAATACTAATAAATGGATTCCACCCAAAGACAGAATTTCTTCTATAGGTTCGTTTTGGTAAATCATAAACCCATTAATGGAAAGGAACAACACCACTAGAAATCCAACTAGCCTATATCCGAATTCTGATTTATATATTTTCATTGCTTTTGTTTAATTGTCCTAAATAATATTTTATGTTCATTTTTTTCATTGATAAAAAAATCCTTCGACTTCGCTCTGGATAAACCAAGCCAAAAAAATCTAGGCTAACGGACTTTTATCTAAATTTTCGACAGGCCAACCCAAAAAATAAAATACAACTTATATCGAAAAAGGACCTCCCTCGGCACAAGTCATTCTATAAAGTCAGCACGGGCAAATCTTAAAAAAAAAGAGTTTAATCGTTTAGGACTCTATTTTAAATCACTTATTTTATTAGCCTAATTAAATTCGGATAAAAATTTCCTATTTTTCCTTTTCTAATTTTTACAGCAAACCATATTGGCAATATTATGTTTATGCCATAAAGAACGCCCCAAGCATATAAGGATAATAAAAAATTCCCTGGTCCGATATCTAAATGACTAATTTTCAAAAAAGTACCAATTATTAAGGTTGTAGACGCAAAAAACGTCCAAACTATCTGAAAATTCAATAGGTTTGCTCCCATCTCTTTCAGTCCATTTATTTTATCTTTCTTAGTCATCCATAAAATAAAAGGAATAATAATATTTCCACTGGGAATAATTATACCTGTTAAAACAGATAAGTGAAAATAAATTAGATAGTTCGTGTCGATATGCTTCCCATAGTCGAGTATATCTTCTGCATGTATGTCTAAAGCTTTACAAATTAAATGCAATGTTTTTCCTCTAGGTTCACTTTCGTTATTTTCAATCCGTTGAACGGTTCTCAAATTAACGGTTGCATATTCTGCCAATTCTTCTTGAGACAGTCCCTTTTTCTTTCTTATTTCCTTAATTTTTCTTCCGATTTCGTTCATTGTTAATTTTGAATTATTCATGTAACAAAACTACTTACGAATCTAACGTTTTGATAACGGTTTACTTGCGACATTTCTACGACATTCATGCCTAGAGGCCCATTTTGTTATGTTTTTTTTAATTAGTGACATCATCTATCTTAACAATCAATCTACCATTTACTCAACTTCATTATTCATGCCTGAAGCACTACATTTTTACAACACGTTAATACGCTCTCTTAAATGAATATCTACAGACGAGCTTCCCACCATAATTTCAAAATTTCCAGGCTCTACAGTCCAATTCATATTAATATCTAAAATCTCTAAATCTTCTGGATGTAAAATAAAATGAACGGTTTTTGTTTCGCCAGGTTTAAGAGCAACACGATCGAAACCACGTAATTGAGATTCGTAAGTAGTAACGCTACTCACCTCATCTTTTAAATACAACTGAACAACCTCGTCTCCAGCGCGTTTCCCTGTGTTCTTCACTTTAAAAGACACGTCTATATCGCTTTGCGATTGTTTTGTTTTCTGATTTACAACTAAATCACTGTATTCAAACGTCGTGTAACTTAGTCCGTAACCAAATGGGTACAACGGACCTAAAACACGTGTGTTTCCGTAGCCATTAGGCCCTGCACCTGGTTGCCCAGCTTGCGATCCTGGTTTGTAAGGAAAATTCAACGGGATTTGTCCAACAGATTTTGGAAAGGTCACCGTTAGTTTTCCCCCAGGATTATAATCTCCAAATAACGTTTCGGCAATGACTTCTCCCGCTGCCGTACTTGGAAACCAAGCTTCTAAAATAGCTGGTAAAAACTTATTTTCCCAGTTAATAGTAAGTGGCTGACCGTTAATTAAGACTAAAACTACAGGTTTTCCTGTAGCATACAATGCTTGGACGAGTTGAAATTGGCGTCCCGGCAGTCCCAAACTGGTTCGCGATTTGGTTTCTCCCACACGCTTTTCATCTTCACCAACTACAGCTATAATAATGTCCGATTTTTTGGCTTGCTCAACGGCCTTAGCAATACTTGCTTCTTCTGATGCCGAAAGTGGCGTTGGAATAATCTCACTTCCTGGCCAATCCGGATCTACAATATCACAGCCTTTAACGTAATGGACTTCCGCTTTATCTTTTGCGTAATTTTTTATGCCTTGATATACGGATGTTGATGGATTATCTGCTGGACCATAACGACTATACGTAAAACTCACCTCGTCGGCCGTCTCACTGCTTCTTTATAGTTTTCGGCAACATGATGCTTTTCAGAGACATATTCCACCGCTTCACTATCCGATACCACATAGCCATTAAATCCATATTGTTCTCTAAGTAAATCAGTTAAAAAATAAGAACTTGCTGTTACTGGCACACCATCATAATCGTTATAACTACTCATAATCCCCATAGGTTTCGCTTCCTGAATAACGCGTTTAAATGGATATAAATGCAACTGATGCATTTCTCGAGGTGCGACATGCGGATCCGTTCTAGCATCGCCATCTCTAGCGCCTTTTGGCACACTATATACCGCAAAATGTTTAAGCGTTGCAGCCACACCTTGCGATTGTACGCCTAGTGTCATTTGTTTTCCCATTTCGGCGATATGAAAAGGTTCTTCGCCATAACACTCTAACACTCTTCCCCAACGCTGATCTCTAGCAACATCTAAAATAGGTGCATAAATATTGGTGTAGCCTAAAGCCTTAGCTTCTCGACCAACAATGGTTCCCGCTTTATAAACCAAATCTGTATTCCACGTACTTCCAATACCTATTGGTGCTGGAAGTGGCGTTGCCTTTTTATGACATAATCCATGAACGCCTTCGTTGGTAAAATCGACAGGAATTCCTAAACGTGTTTCTTCTATAAACCACTTCTGAACCGTATTTATAGCCTCGGCATGCGTGCTATATGGAAAAGAATACGAGGTATGTGTTTTCTCTTGATTCCAAATGGTATTTAAATGCTCGTCGATATTAGCGATGCCATCTTTCCAAACGCGATGCTTCCAATTTGCTGTTGGTAATTCATCTTCAAGAACACGCGCAAAACCATACAAGGTCGTTAGCTGACATGTTTTCTCGTTTACATTCATCAAGGAGATGAGATTAGACACACGATCGTCGATATGGGCTTTTGGATCTTCGTAGACATCCTTTACGCCATTCTTATTAAAATCGATCCAATCTTTATGATATATTTTTGGACCTTCTGTTTTGAATGATGACAACAAAAACATACTGGACAAAAGAACTACTGTGGCTTTAAACTTCATGGTTTATTTTAATGTTTTAGCAATACGCAATTACATTTATTTTACTGGATTTTCTATGATTGCTTTTGCATCTTCCGGATTTGTTTTTTGCGTTCCGGTTAGTAAATAAATAATCATTCCCGCATCTGAAGGGTCAAAATCTCCTTTTTTAATACAGGTTAATTGTCGGCTATACAACCAATCTAGTTGCTTTTTGGCTTCTGCAGACTGTTCTCGGATTGGTGATGTTTTAATCCAATCGAATCTTTCGATAGGTGCTTTCATACCATCATAATCGTCACCGCCATTCTGATTGGCAATTCTATCGCAAATCAAACCTTTAGATTCAAAACTAGATTTTATTTCGTTCCAAGTCCACCCCGAATGTTGCTCCCACTTATTTGGTTTATCGGCATGATTATCGTTCCAACTATGATGAGAAATTATACGTACAAACTTTAATTTAGATTCATCGGCTTTTGCAAGAGCCCTGCCCACCACTTGCATTGGTCCAGCGGCTATTATAGTTAATGGATCTTCTTTTTTAGATCTGTTTATTTCCTTCACTACTGCTTGAATTGCTTTTGTAGAATCTGCTACAGCTTCAATAAAATGAGTTTGATTAAAATGAAATATTTTCTGTCCTTCTAAGGCACTAATCTGCATCTCTTTTTGTGCATTTTTGTAATCGTGATTGCTTCCCCAAATATGATCGCTGAACGTGTACAAAGTTAAACGATCTTGCAAACCCTTTGCTGCCAATAAGGCCAATGAAAAAGGTGTTGCCGCCCAATCGTCGTGATCATGCTCGTTTCCGTCTGAACTTATTACAATACGTCCCGTAGTAAAAGGTACGGTTTGAGCGTAAAATTTTGTTGGAATATTCCAAATCATATAAAAAACAAGAAGAGTCTTAATAAATTTCATAACAAAAGGTTATTTAGTTAATGCCAAGTGATTTGGATTTTCCAATTTTTCTAATCGCAGTAAGGCTTCCATGAAATAATAATCGGCATAAATTATAGGCTCGTCTATTTCTGTACCTTTAGGATGATGCCCTGTAGAATGTAATAATAAGGCGTTATTAGCATCGCCACTTAAATAGTTTTTAGAGGATAAAGCCGTAATAAATCGCTTCGCTTCCTGTCTGTATTTGTCCTGCAACTTATTATCTTTAACAAGCTCTGCCAATTCTAATAAGCCACAAGCGGCAACAGCGGCGGCAGAAGCATCTTTTGGAGCGTTAGGAATAGCTGGATCATCGAAATCCCAATATGGCACACCATCTTTGGGTAAACGCTTTAAATAATGTTCTGTAAGCTTAATGGATGTTTCTAAAAAATCTGTTCGTCCTGTTTCTCTATAAGCAACGGCAAATCCGTAAATGCCCCAGGTTTGCCCGCGTGCCCACATAGACTCATCTGCATAGCCTTGATGTGTTACACCACGAATAAATTGACCTGTTTTATCGTCGAATGAACCTAAATGATACACTGCGCTATCTGGTCGTACCAAATTATTCATAGTTACTTCGGCATGACTTAGGGCGATATAGTATAGTTTTTTATTTCCACCATTTTTAGCCGCCCAAAAAAGAAGCTCCAAATTCATCATATTATCTACAATGGTATTGTGCAGGTATTCTTGTTTACTTGGCCATGAGTGAATAGATCCAACAATGGGATTATATAACGTTGCTAAAGTATCTGCGGCGGCGAGCATAATATCCTTATATGCTTCATTTCCTGTTAAACGATAACCGTTTCCAAAACTACAGTACACCTGAAATCCGATATCATGATCTTCGGCTTCAGTATATGCTATTGTTTTTATAGAAGCTGTATATTTTTCGGCGGCAGTTTTTACTTCGGCATCTCCTGTATATTCATAAGTATACCATAAAATGCCAGGCCAAAAGCCGCTACACCAATCTCGAACACCAACCAATCTCCAATCCTTTTCACCTTTTACAATATGTCTTGGAAAACTATCGGTTGTTTTTAATGCCTTTAAGGCTTCGTTTATTTTAATGACACTTTGGTCCAGAACAATTTCTGAATTGGTCTTAACCGTAATTTCCTTTTTTTCGGCACCACAACCTAGTAGAAGTATGGAAATTAAACTACAGCTTAACAGATGTTTTGATAACTTCATAAATTCTTTTTAAAATGATATATTCCTTCTTATTCGAAATGAAAAAGACCTATACAATTATAAAAAGACTTTAGGATTAAGCATATAAGCTATGAATCAATTACCATAACTTAATGCCCAAATAAAGGATTTGTCCATATAAAAAGAGAAGACTTACTCTTGTTCTGATTCCTTTTTATGATGTTCGATATACTCACTTGGCGTCATCTCATACAATTCACGGAAGGTTTTACCAAAATATGCAGCGGAGTTAAAACCAGACATATGTGTAACTTCTTTAATAGTGTACACGTCTTTAATTAACAATTCTGACGCATATTTTAAACGTATTGTGCGAATAAAATTACTTGGGTTTTGACCTGTTATAGATTGGATTTTTCTGTAAAACTGAGAACGCCCAATACCTATTTCTTTTAATAGATGTTCTAATTTAAAATCGGTATCGCTAATATTATCTAAAATTACTTTTGTTGTTTTCTCTAAAAATGCCTCATCTATAGAGTTTGTAGTCGCCTCATTCGGTGTAATTACCGCACCCAATTTCGAGAATTTTTCACGTATAACACGTTTCGCTTCTAACAAGTTATCTATTCTAGCTTTTAACACATTTATATTAAATGGTTTTCCTAAATAACCATCGGCTCCAGTTTTATAGCCTTCAATTCTATCCTCTTCTAAAGCACGTGCTGTTAGTAAAATAACCGGTATATGGCAAGTTTCAAATTCTGATTTAATGTGTTTACACAATTCAAATCCATCCATTTTAGGCATCATAACATCACTAACCACAATATCTGGGTAATATTTCTGAACTTTTGTTAAGCCCTCTTCTCCGTTTACAGCATCTATAATTTTATAGAATCCGTGGAGCTCATTTTTTAAATGATCACGTAATTCCTTATTATCTTCTACCACTAAAACAGTTGGTAATTTATCTGTATTTACGTCGCTTTCCTTCATAGATGATTCCGAAATATCATCTGAAAT
The DNA here is from genome assembly GCF_056238645.1 of Formosa sp. F44. The sequence goes on along the minus strand of NZ_JBWDLJ010000004.1, from coordinate 330,049 downwards.
AAGCATATCATACTCGATAGATTTCATGGAATTTATTAAGAATTCATCTTTTACAGCAGTGATTTCACTAGTTTCTGCCGTTTTATTAATAGGAATTCTCACCACAAATTTACTTCCTTGGTTAATCTCGCTTTCAACAAAAATTTCTCCGCCATGAAGCTCTACTAACCCTTTAGTAAAGTTTAATCCTATTCCGGTTCCCGTTTTATTAACATCGACATTATAGAATCTAGAGAATATTTTATTAAGTTGTTCCTTATCTAAGCCAATACCAGTATCTTCAACTATAATTTCGACAAAAGAAGACATCTTCTTCTTATTCTGCCCGATTTTACTGGCATATTTATTTTTTTCTGAAACCTGATTTACCGACACTTTAATTTCACCACCGTTATTGGTGAATTTTATGGCATTAGAAATTAAATTGGTTAAGATTTTTTCAATTTTATCGAAATCGAAGAATGTTATTAAGTGATCGGAATTAGAAGTAAAAGAATAGTCTATATTCTTTTTTGAAACTAAGCCTTTAAACAACGAGAAGATATCGTTACTAAACTTTATAATATCGCCTTTTTGCACTTGTAAAGGTGCCATTCCGACTTCCATTTTACGATAATCTAGCAACTGATTAACAAGATATAATAAGCGCCTTGCACTTCTTTGGATGGATAATGCCGACGTCTTAACCAATTCTGGGTCGTTATAACCCGCCACTAATTTATCTAACGGGTTTAAGATTAAAGTTAATGGTGTTCTAAATTCATGAGATACATTTATAAAGAACTCTAGCTTCATTTGATCGAACTCGTGTTCCTTCTCTGAATTAATTCTGTTTTTATAATATTTCTTGAAGTATAAAAATCCAACGACTCCAACAACTAGATACAGAAGATAAGCATACCAGGTTTTCCATGGTGGTGAATTTAGGTTGAAATTTACAGAGGTTACCGGCGCATCTTCCCACTCGTCGTTAGTAGATGCTTTAACTTTAAAGGTATAATTGCCAGGCTGTAAATTAGAAAAATTAACAACTCTATTGGTTCCTGCTTCAATATAGTCTTCGTCCAGCCCTTCCATTTTGTAAGCATACTTAACCTGCTCCTGATTTTGAAAATGAAGTGCAATAAAATCGAACGATAAATTGGTCTGGTTATAATTAAGCACAATATTACCTGCTTCGGTAATTGGAGATTTTAAAACAAATTTGTTATTAACCGTATCGCCAACATTAATCGCTTTGTTATTAATCTTAAGGGCTGTTATCTTAGGTTTTAATTTTTCCGTTGGGTTTATAAAAATATCATTAGGCTTAAAAATATTAAACCCATTAATCCCTCCAACAACAATACGACCATCGCGTGTTCTTTCAATAGCCTTACTCTGGTATTCCATGCCCTGAATACCATCGTGCGTATTAAAATTCTTAAATGTTTTAGTTTCAGAACTAAAAAACGACAAACCACTACGCGTTGTAATCCAGAAATCCTTATTTAAATCTTCTATAATTCCCGTCACCAAATTGTTTGGCAAACCATCTTGCGTAAAATACGATTCTAAAAGCTTAAGGTCTTGGTCTAGTTTAAAGACACCAATATCTGTACCCAGCCAAATATTATCTGAACTATCTAGTGTAATATCATTAATCCGATTACCTATAATTCCGTTGATATTTACCTCTTTAAACGTAATCTGTTCTGGAATACCGTCGCCTAAATCGTCTAGATCGATATAATTTAACCCTAAAGACGTCCCTACTAAAAGGCGATTATTAGAATCTATTAATAATGAAAACACAAAATTACTTAGTAAGCCACTTTGCCTATCATTTCCTATTTTATAATGATGAAAAATTTCATTTTTACGATCGAAAAGGTCTAAACCTTCGTCTCTTAAACCTAACCAAACGCGACGATTTTCATCTTCTATACCTGTCCAAACCGAGTTTTGTCCGATGGTATTGTCGTTAGAATCCTTATGAAGAAAACGTTTAAACAACTTGGTTTCTGGATCGAATTTACTAACCCCTCCATCTAATGTACACACCCAAATAGCGCCATCGCGATCTTCGAACGTGTAAAGCATTTTATTAGAACTTAAAGACGTTGCATCGTTTGGTTTAAAACCGTAAGCCGTGAATGAATTATCTTCCTCGTTAAAATAATTTAATCCGCCATTATACGCCCCTAGCCATATTCGTCCTTTAGAATCTTGCAAAATAGATTGAACAATTTTCTCGTTTAAACCATTCTCTCGTCCTTCCTGATAATAATAATGACCAAAACTAGATTTTTTAAGATCCAGTTTACTCACACCTTCGTTGTAAGTAGATAACCAAAACACGCCGTTAGAATCTTCTATAACGTCTGAAACCTGATTTCCAGGAAGAGAAAACGGATCTGAAGGATTGTTCTTAATCTGATTTAAATGGTCGTTAATTTTATCGTATATAAAAATACCTGAACCGTCTGTAACAATCCATATCATCCCTGAAGAATCCTGATAAATACTATAAAAAGGTACTCTCTGTTCTGAAAGAGAAATTTTCTTAAACGTATTTGTATCTTTATTCCACAGCACGATGTTGGAAATGTCGTTTCCAATCCAGAAATCATTATCCGCATCGATAAATAAGCGTTTTGGAATGTGGTTTAATTCATATGGCGAATCGCTTTCAATTAATATACGCTCGAAAGTATCCGATTCCGGATTGTATTTATTAAGATGTTGCCCACTGGTTTCAATCCAAATTACACCATCGTTATCCTTTTCAATAATATTTATATTATCGTTATCTAAGCTATTTTCATTTTCAGGGCTGAAAGTGTAATGTGTAGGTTTTAAATTTTTGACATTATAAGTATTTTCATGCAATGGGAGTTTTACCAAACCATGGCTAGTTCCCACCCACAATGTATTCTTACTTTCGTCGTATAGCAGTGTGTTTATAATCTTTTTGGGATTATACGAATTGATAGGCTGATCGTATAATGTGACGTGCTTAAAGACCTTGGTGTATTTATTGAAAATATTTAGACCATTGTTAGTCCCAATCCACAAATGTCCATTTTTATCTTCCTGAATAACATTAATTCTGTTATTACTTATAGATGTAGAATCGTTTAATATGGGTCTAAAAATCTCGAATTCGTACCCATTATATTTATTTAAACCATCGATGGTTCCGAACCACAGAAATCCTTCACTATCTTGAAACACCTCTAAACAGGTACTACTGGACAATCCTTCTTCTGTATTTAAGTTCTCGAACTTAAGATTGTTAAACTGTCCAAAACTGAAATTACAGCAAAAAAATAAAATTAAAAGGGTTAAATTCTTATTCATCTTATGCTTTTCTATCAATTCTGCAATAATACTAAATTTAAGCAAAAGATAATTTGAGATAGAACTATTTCTTTTATAAAATTCAGTAAGAATTTATTAAAATTCGCCTAAATACGCATTAGACAAACTTGGTAATCAAAGTCTTAATTAAGAAAAAATGTATGTATACTCTTTTGAAAAATAAATAATTATAAATAGAGTCATTACCTTACAAAACGTGATGTAAGCTCTAGAGATATTTTTAAATTATCGCGCCACAATTCTATTAAAAAATAGATTAATTATAAAGCGTATAAAACGTATAATGAACAAAAAAAATCTCAGATTAATAATTAATCTGAGATTTTTAAAACGAATACAGTTATGAGGTAAGGCCAGGAGATAGCACCGCCACAGATAAAATAGTGACGTCCCCAATACTGTATCGTCCGACAATCTTTGAGTGAATACAAGTAATCTTGACTCTTTAGGTTCGACATTAAGATATCGCCACTAAAACAACTACTCATCCTCTATTCAAAATCATGTCTATCTATATAACTTAGGGATTATGTGGTTTGCAATACTGTTTCTTTGGAGCTAGGATTTTTAACTTTTCGATATACCCAAGCTATTTCTCCCAATTGAAATATTATTTTCGCAGAATCTTTCATAGATAATTTAGAACCATCGGCATGAATCCAACGTTTAAGAGGTTGTTCGCAAAGCATAGTCTTGGCTTGTTTTAATCCGAAATGCTGACTTATACGTTTAAAGATTTCGACATCGAAAATCCATTGCGTAACAAACTTTTTTCCGAAGGCAATATTTATAACATCTTTTCTAAAGATTTTTGCTCCACATTGGGTGTCTTTAAAATCCATTTTTAAAATGGTTCTGATGATGAAATTAATGCTTAAACTAATTATTTTCCGTGCAGATTCCTTGGTAATATTTGCGCCCATTCTAGAAATTCGAGAGCCACTAACTATTTTAAAATCGGAGGTTTCGATGGTTTTTACTAAATCATCAAAATCGGCTAAATCTGTAGACAAATCAGCATCTAAAAAACCGATATAATCTAAATCTGCTTTCTTCGCCATATGTAGCATGCCTAAGCGTACCGCTTCTGCTTTTCCGCCATTCTTCTCGCAATCGTATACCGTAATAAAATCCTCTCTACCTTTTTGAAGATTATAAAGCACTTCTAAAGTTTTATCTTTACTCCCATCGTTTACAAAACATAAATGATACCCAGAATGTTTATCTATATAACTAATAAATTCTTCACTCAATAAACGCTCTTCTTCATTATAACACGGGATAACAACACCAACACAACGTTCCTGAATAACAACATGGCTTGCAGACACCATACTTTGCACTTCCGGAGCACCAATTAAGCGCTTTACACGTGCACTTATTTCGTTAAGACTCAGCGGTTTTTTCATATAATCGTTAATCCCTAAGTCGAAACCTTCTGTAATCGTATCGTCTGTTGTATTTCCAGACAAGACCATTATAGGCGTTTCTGATCTATTAGATTGTCTTATATGTTTTACAATATCCAACCCTGAAACAAACGGCATATTAACATCTACAATAACCAAATCTGGATTAAAGGTATTATAAGCAGTTATACCTTTTTGTCCATCGACTTCTATCCGTACCTCATAACCTAATTCGGATAAGCGCTTTTGTAAAGGAAGTAAAACGAGCTGTTGATCGTCTATGGCTAAAATCTTCATAATACCTGATTTTATTGGTTTAGTTACTTCAAAAGTACTTTAGAAGCGCGTCGTAAAAATCTAATTTAGTTTAACCTACCTCCTTATATCGACGAATGGCGGATTGCTGTAGATGATTAAAAAAGAAAGCCCTACTTAATTTATTTATCTTTACAGAACTGATAATTCAATGAAAGAAACCTCAAACAAATACTTAATCGTCGCAATCCTATTAGGACTTGCATTTCATGGTAGTGCCATATTTTTTACTTTGGAAACCACATACGATGCTTTAATACATCTGTTTTTTGCAGATCATTATGCACAAAGTTGGTTTGAACCTTGGAATTATAAATGGTATACCGGATTTACCGTACAAAGCTATCCGCCTTTAGTACATCAATCTATAGCGTTATTATCTTTGATTGGAGGCTTAAAGTTTGGAATGTTTAGCGTGGCACTAATAGCCATTGTCTTATTTATTACGGGAGTTTATCGTTTTTCCTTAATGATGACTGCCAACAAAACAGTAGCTGGTTATGCCACTATTTTAGCCGTATTTTCATCTTCCTTTATAGAAACCCTTCATATATTTGGCCAATTACCCAGTATTATTGGTGTCTCTGTATTAATGCATGCCTTACCAGAAATTTACCTGTGGCTAAAAACAGGTAAACGCTGGTACTTGGCCACCTCGCTATCTTTAATTGCGGTCACTGTAACCTCACACCATGTCACCCCTATTTTTGGAATGATATTTTTTATATTCCCATTAATAGGTATGGTTATTATGGACGTCTCTCGCGAGCAGGTTGACAGTATGAAAAAAGTGACGTTTAAATTGTTTTTAAACAGTTTTTTCAAGCTGTTTAAACGCATTTTAAGTTTTGGGCTATTTTCGCTTGTGGTAATTATAGGATGTATACTGCCGTATTGGTTAAACTCGAAAGCAAACCCCATAACGCAGGTACCTATTCCGCACGGATCGCGAGACAATTTTCTAGAAGTGACATCGTCTGGATTGGTTTTCTTTTTAATTCCTTGGGGTATTTTACTAGTAATATTGCCTTATATATTTTACAGATATTATAGCAAGCGCTATTTGTTTTTTGGCTTGTCGGTTACCATTTGCACCATATTAGGTACAGGTGGAACTACATCTATTCCGTTAAAAATGTTAGGCGAGACAGCCTTTAATATTTTAACTTTAGATAGGTTTACGCTTTGGGCTTCCATATTATCTATCCCGATAATGGGTGAATTTGCCTATCGTTTTGTTGAAGGTGATTTAAAAACGCTAATCCAATCAAAATTTGGAGCCGTTTACCACAGAATTATTGGTGGAATACTTGCTGGTCTTATGGTATTTATGGTGATTTTTACTATGAGCTTAAACTATTTCAGACCTTCGCAACCACAGAAAATAAAAATGCTTCCTATTGTGAATTTCTTAAACCAAGACGATCACGATAAATGGCGTTTTTTAACGCTTGGTTTTGGCGACCAAATGGCTTGGTTAAGTGCTCAAACCAATGCCATGACCGTCGATGGCAATTACCATTCGGCCCGACGTCTTCCAGAATTAACCACACGCCCAATAGAACGTTTAGAAAATTCCAAATTTAAAGGCGTTGCCGGGATCGGTTCCTTACAGCAATTTTTAACTACCCCAGAAAAATACAATCTCAAATATATTTTTTCTAACGATAAGTTTTACGATCCTATTTTATATTTCTGCGGATGGCAACGTTTACGGCAGTTAGAAAATGGAATTATGGTTTGGGAGCGTTTAAACATTCCGCCGGTATCCTCTATTTTACCCAAGGAAGATGTCGCGAAATGGTTAAAAATTCACTGGGGCATTGTTCCTTTTTTAACCGTTTTGGTAGCCTTTGTGTTAAACATACAGATGTTCTGGGTAAACATGTTAAAAACGCGCTTTAAACCTTTACCCGATTTTTTAAAATATCCAGTTGCCTATACAAATTTTAACAGGACAGTATTACGTATTACCCATGTGTGGTCCCTATTACTCGCAGTTATGGTTTGTTACGGTATTTATATGTTTTATTTAAAAAATGATACGCAACGCAGTCCTGAACATGCCATTATCGCATATTATGATGCCCTCGATTTTAAAAATTTTGAAAAAGCGCACAGTCTAATCGATCCCGAAAATGACATGCCAATTGCACAATATATGTTGGAAATATCGGTTACCGACGGCTTGCTTAGTAGTTATGCGAAAATGGATGCCATTACAGCTGAAATTACCACGCTAAACGATAGTACCGTATCTGCGAAAGTGATTACGCAATGGATAACACCTCTCGAAAAAATTGAAAAAGTAGATTATAAGTCCTTATCCAAACATAAAGGCAAATGGTACATTCAGGCAGACGATTTAAATCACGATCTGCCACCAGATCAATTGTATTCAGATCGCGCTATAACCTATTTCAATCAGGGACGGCGCCGTATTACCACAGAGCAAACCCATCATGAAGATATATTAAAACAACCCGTTTTAGAAGTCGTTTCGGCAAAATTGGTACATCACAACGGGAGTTATGCTATTATTGGTGAAATACAAAATATAGATAATGTTCCTGCAGATGTGGTTTTAAAAGGAACGCTATACAATAACGCAAATACACAACTGGCCACATACAATGCCAAGTACCACGTTAAACATAAATTAATGCCTAAAGAATCGAGTAGTTTCCGGATTAATTTTGAAGGCATTGCTTGGTCTAAAACTCAAGATTCTATTCCCGAAACTTTTAATCCCGATGAATTTACACCTGTAGTTTTTGATGAGCAACCTACTAAATTTAACTTGCAAGTCGCAGGAAATGTCACCGGATCCGATTTGTATAAAAAAGGTGTACTAAGCGCGCTAACTATTAATAAAGAAACCATACATGGTAATTTGTTTAACAGTGGCGCTCAAGAAATAACAATACCTCAACTATTAATCACGTATTACGACGCGAATAAGACTATGGTTTGGGTAGATCATCTATTTTTAAAAGCAGGTATTAGGCAACAGCGAAAACAAGATTTTGAATATCAGTTATTAAAAGCGGGATCCTCAGAAATTATAAATACAGATATGTCTAATATTTTTGTAAATGGTTTACCCAATGCAGATATAGCTTCTAAAATTGTTTCTGAAAGAATTAATAATCATAATAACGAACATTTACAACCTATTAATCATCCAGATTTTAATTATATTAAAATAGAATTAAACACCTATCTAGGCAACCCAAATTAATGCTTTTGAAACGAACATACATATTCTTTTTAGGACTGATTTTATTATCATCGTTCGCTGTAGCACAAGAACATGCCACAGATACTGCAATAGATAAAATAACAGCAACAACCGAGTATGAAGTTGGCACACCCGTGATTTTAGAATTCACAGCTTCGGCAGAAAAAAAACCATTACTTTATTGTACAAGCAGTTTTGGATCAACTTTAGTGTCTTCTACATATAGCAACAATACACTTCAATATAAAATTCCAGAAAACATATGCAATAAAATTGGAGTTGTAAACTGGACATTAGTAGACGGTACACATTCCATTTCTGGGCATTTCAATATAACTCCTAAGGCGGAAGTCGCCAAGATGGAAACTTATATCGGACCGCCAAGTATAGAAGCTGGTGGCACAGATTACGCTATGCTAGTAATTATTCCAACGGACTCGTTAGACAATCCAGTACCAGAAAACACGTTAGTAAACACAAAATATCAGTTTTTAGATACAGAAGTGCAAGAGCCTATTTTTACAAAAAACATAATTGCATATAAAAACATATATTCTAAAAAAGAAAGCGGACGCTTACTAGTGGCTTCAGAAAGTTTAGGTGTAAACAGTAAAGAATTTACCCTAAATGTCTGGGCAGCCATTCCCACAGCATTCACCATTTCTGCCACGCGCCCCCATGCCTATGCCGATGGCAATCAGATTACAACCTTTAGCACCTCGATACTAAAAGACAAGTACGGCAATGTGGTTAGCGATGGGACTTATGTTACCTTTTTTATTACCAACAGCGCAGGAAATATTCTTAAAACAATAGGGACTACCATTTCAGGGATAGCACTTGCTAAGATGATTCATCCAGATTTTCAAGATCAATGGCAGATTAGGGCTACTGTAGATGGCATGTCCGAAAGTCAGTTGCTTACATTAGACTACAAGCCTGTCATCGAAGATTTCGAAGTTACTTTTTCAAATCATAATCGCGATATTGTAGTTGGTCCATTACAGAGCTTTATGCAACAAATGATTCCCGACGGTTTACAGGTAGATCTTTTAATTTATAAAGACAATACGCTTGTGCACCGCGTAACTAAAACATCTTTTAATGGCTATGTTAACTTTCATTTAAAGCCTGCAATCTATGCCGACCAAACCTATACCTTCCGTATTGAAACCGCTGGAATAGGCAAAACATTTAATGATAAAAAACTATGGTAGGTCTTAATAAAAACATTCTCCGATCCATTATAATCCTCTCCTATATTATGATTACTGCCTTAATACTTTCTGGCATAAGCGCCCTTTTTAGTTATCTAAATACTGGTGCCGACAGAAGTAGCATGCTACATACCGAAATACAAAAGGTAGCACAATACACGCCAAAACTTACTTGGACACCGATACAAAACGAAGGCCGACACATGGATAACCAAAATCTAACAGCCTTACAATACGATTATTTAGATGCTTGGTACGTTAAACACATTGCTTATAAAACCAATAAAACAGCCGGTATAAAAGATTATTATACAGACAGTGCTAGAACGCATCTATACGATTTTATAGCGTTAAATAAAGCCGAAAACGTTACGATTGAAGCCACCACATTAAGCCATAATCCAACCTTAGACTTTTTTAGTGAAGACGGCCAATTGGCAGTAATAACAGATAGAGATGTCGTAGAATATAAACGCGTTTTTAAAGACTTTAAACTTGTTTTAGAAACCACTGAAACGGCTACCTATAAAATTGTATTTTTATTAGAAGATGGCTTTTGGCGAATTCGCCATTTGGTTAAGGAAAATCAAGCTACTTTTAAAGCAGAAACATCCAAAGTTGAAACAAAAAATCTGAGTATTAAAGGCATTAATTATTATCCCAAAGACACGCCATGGAATATGTTTGGCGACGAATTTTCTAGAGAGATAATTGCAAATGATTTTAAAATTATAAAACAGGCCGGTTTAAATACCGTAAGACTATTTGTGCAATATGCAGATTTTGGTAAAGCAGAGGTAAAACCTGAAAAACTAGAAAAATTAAAACAGACGCTAGATCTTGCCGAGACAGCACATTTAAAAGTAGTGCTCACTTTATTTGATTTTTATGGCGACTATTCCGTATTAGATTGGTCATTAAACCAAAGGCACGCCAGCATTATAGTGAATACCTTTAAAAATCACAATGCCATTGTTGCTTGGGATATTAAAAACGAACCTAATCTGGATTTTGAATCGAGAGGAAAATCTAATGTGGTAGCTTGGTTAGATGCCATGATCCATGTAGTAAAGTCTACAGACACCATACACCCTGTAACTATTGGTTGGTCTAATGTAGCGAGCGCTTCAATTTTAAAAGATAAAGTAGATCTCGTATCGTTTCATTATTACGAAGATTTAGATGCATTAGATCAAGCTATAAAAACATTAAAGAAAAAAATTCCTAATAAGAAATTGGTATTACAAGAATATGGTATATCCTCTTATAATGGGATTTGGAAACCTTTCGGATCTTCGGAAGAAGATCAAGCAAATTACCATAAAAAGATTCAAGATATTATTGCTAAAAACGACTTAGAGTTTATTTCTTGGACGCTTTACGACTTTACAGAAATACCAAAGGAAGTCGTTGGACGACTTCCTTGGAGAAAAAATATTCAGGAACATTTTGGGTTTATTAGGCAGAATGGGGACCGCAAACCTGCTTTTAAACACATGGCTAAACCATAATGTTTTCTTTTTCTTTATTTTTTACTACATACTTTTTTTCAATTATAGTTTTAAAGGTATCTAAATACATCTCTGCAATCTTAGACATAGGATGTGCCGTTGCCGCCTTGTAATTCATTTCTCCCAACCCGATTCTATAACTGCTATTGGTTACTATAACTTCAATTGCATTTGCTAAACTTTCTACACTAGTCGGATCAAAAAACTCACCTTCATATCCTTCATCTTGAACCAATAGCGCTAAGTCACCTAAATCTGGCATAACCACAGCCTTTCCATAACTTCCTGCTTGATGCAGAACTCCAGAGCTTCCCGTTGTTGCTGTATAGGGAAAGACTACAACGGCACTTTCATTAAATAATTTTGCAACTTCGTCTTCTTCAACATAACCCGTAAATCTCACATTAGACAGGTGTTTATAAGCCTCTTTTACTTGGTCTAAGTAACCAGGAACATTGGGATTATCTGTTCCTGCAATAACAACTTCTAAATCTAAATTGGTTCTTTCTCTTACCAATTCTACAGCTTCAATCATCCCTTCTACTTTCTTATAGGTTCCAAATTTTCCAAAGGTCATTATTTGCATAGGACCTTCCGGCAGACTATAATTAGGGGCTTCAGGGGTTTCGAAAGTACCGTGTGGTATTAATTTAATATTTGTAGATAAGTATTTAACTTCTAAGATATCAACATATTTTTGCATGGTTACAGCAACCATATCGGCTTGTAGAATTAATTTAGTTAACCTAGTCCCTATCGCACCATACATTTTTTGCATGATTTTATTTGATGTAAAACCTGCTCGTCCCAAATCTACTTCTTCTAATATATTATGAAGCAGTACTATACTAGGAATCTTTTTTAACTTACAAACTAAAGGTAGCATAAGTCCTAAGGCAGCCGGAATTTTCTTGTCGCCAAACTTCATAAACTGTAAATTAAACAATACTCCATCTGGCTGCGTTGCATTAATAGCTTTAGTAACCGTAATTAGGTTGGTATAACTATTAAACTCCCAACATGATTTAACAGTGATCTTACAACCTTCTTCGGTAAATTCTAAATCCTTTTCACCTTCAGTTTTATCCGTTAACAATATCAGCTCAGTAACCATTTGTTTTTGTCTAAATTGTTTTACTAAATGAAAAGCATATTCATTTAAGGTTACTTTACTTGGGGGATACGCAGTTACTATTGCTAATTTCATTTGATGAGTTAATTTTAATTGTAGTACAAATTTGAGTTTAATCTGTATATAAATTGTCTATTTACTGATGGAGGGTAATTTACTGTAGACGAATGGTAACTTGCTATAGATTAAGCCTTTTACGACTTAAAACCTTGTAATCCAGCACAAACCATCCCAGTTGAATGCTTAATAATAAGGCCATAGCTACAATTTGCATATGCACCACCTGCTCTAAGCTTTCATGAAACCAAACCACTAAACACATTTGAAGAAGTCCGAATAGACCAGAAATTATTACAGGGATATACTGTGCTAAAGACAAATAGTAATAGGCGAAAATATTAGACACCGCAAACAAACCCGTAGCTAAGGCATATTTCCACAATAATGGCGCTACCGACATATAACTTTTCCCGAACAATAGTGTAATTGCTGTTTCTGGAAATAAAGCGGTTACGCTCACAATACTAAAAGCTATTACCGCAATGTAGCTCACATATTTAAATAAAATAGGAGCTGTTTCTTTACCTTCTTTTTTTAACTGTACAACCGTTGGCAATAATAGCATAACAAACATCCAAGCGACAAAATACACGATACGACCAATTAATGCTAGTGAGGCATATAGACCTGCTTCGTACGATTCGAAATAATGTTTTACTAATAAAATATCGCTATTATTTATAATAATTTGAGTGAGTTCGTAAAATGCTGTTAAGATAAAAAAGTGCTTTATTTGTTTACTATGTGTATTGTTCACAAACGTCTTTTTAAAGGATATATGTTTAGTTTTAAGAGGAAATAACCCTATAATAAATGAAACAAAAATACCGATAGCGATGGTTACAGAAGATTGTAAATTGAATAGAAAAATAAGTCCTAATGTAATTAGCAGTCTGCTTAACATTTCTCCTTGATAAGTTATAGACAATGCTTTAAAATTTTGCTTACCCTGAAAAACACCTCTATTTACGCTCATGATAAAATACAAGGGAACACCTAAGCCAAAAACCACAAACATACTGGACGATGTGGTATGAAACACTTGTTGCAGTTGTTTAGAAAAAACAACAGTAAGCGCTCCTAAAGCTACACCTACCCAAACCGCATTTTTATAAATACTTGCAATAAAGCAACTAAACACCGCTGCTTCTAATTCTACCGAAAATTTGGCTGTAACTAACTGAAATGTCATCGCCACAAAAGACAATACCAACAATAAAGTAATTAGCACTGCGGCATCTGCAAATTGTGCTGGACCTAACAACCGACCAAGAATAAGATTATAGAAATAGTTACCACCATTCACAGCTAAAACACTAAGCATAAACACTTGTTTGGGTTCTATTTTTTTGTTCTTTAAAATTGAAATGACCTGCATGGTTTGTTACAAATTTGGAGTTAACTAATTCATTATTAATTTAATTTCTGCTACAAATATCTTTCTATAATCACTCAATGGCAGATCAATTTCGATGAGTGGACAATTGCTGTAGATGAATAAAGCAACCTCTATGCTTAACTTGCAGTATCAAAAATCACGACATGAAACTCAAATATTATTTACCGTTATGTCTAGCTTTTTTTAGTCTTTTGGGATTCTCTCAAAATATGCAAGAAGGCTTTACCTATTTAGAAACTGGACAATACCAAGCCGCCGAGTCTTTCTTTAAAACGGTGTTAGAAGATTATCCTAATAACAAAACAGCGCGGTTGTGTTATGGCCGAGCAGTAGGATTACACAACAGCCCGGAACAAGCAGAAGTATTATTTGAGAATCTTTTAAATGATTTCCCTAACGATTTTGAAGTTAAACTTAACTACGGGGAGTCTTTATTATGGAATAGTAAATTTGAAAAAGCTAAAACGTATTTCAATGTTTTAATACAAGAAGATCCTAAAAGTTTTCCTGCGCTATTAAGTTATGCCAACACCTTATCTAATTTAAAAATGTACGAAGACGCATTAATCTATGTAGACAAGGCTTTAGCTGTTTCACCAGGAAATCCGAATGCACTAACATCTAAAAAGTATATGTATTTGGGGTATGCCTACCAACAACAGCAAGCACAGAATTACGATGAAGCCGAACGTTTACTATTAGAAAACCTTTCCATATTTAAAGACGATGGAGACACGCAAATCAATTTGGCTAACTTATACCTTATTGCAAACAGATTGAATGATGCTACTACCGTATACCAAACCTTGGAAGCAAATCCGGAATACAATATAACCGGTCTAAACGGGTTGGCTTTAGTAGCACATTTAAACGAAAATGATCCCGAAGCCTTAGAATTTAGCGAACTGGCAGTCTCTAAATTAAATATAGATAGCCATGCTAAAATAAAACAAGCAACAACAGAACGCTATATTCAAGCCTTAATCTGGAATAGAAAATATGCCGAAGCCAACACTCAAATTTCCAGTTTAATAGAAACTCATCCTAACGAAAATTGGGTTCTAGCCTTAAGAGCGACTTTAAACATTTATAAAAGTGATTTTAAAGAAAGTGTTGCAGATTACAACCGTATTTTAGAAAACGATAGTACATCATTCGACGGAAACTTGGGAAAAGCTAATGCTTTAAAGGCTTTAGGGTATTATGATGACGCATATATTTCGGCAGAAAACACATTGTCTTTTTACACCAACCAGAAAGATGCGAGTCAGTTTATTAAAACTTTAAATACCCGTTTTACACCATCTTGGGAGACTAAATCATACTATTCTTTCGATAATGGAGACAATAAAGCTTATGCCATACAAACAGGTATAGAGATTCCAACCTCAACTAAATTAAAATGGTTAGCGAGTTACGCATACCGTTCTACCAGTAATAAGGTTACGGATAACGAAGCACAATCTAACAATTTTTCTTTAGGATTAAGCTACCAAATTTTACCCAACATAACCTTTAAAGGTGTTGGAGGTATCACTGCTGCCAAAGCCAGCACTAATGACTACACCCATTTTGTTACCGACGTATCTTTAAATATAAAACCTTACAAACTACAAGTTTTGGATATTGGCTACAAGAGAGAGATACAAAATTTTAACGCAGAATTATTAGATCGTGAAATTGTTATGAATCACGCCTATACCAATTATAACCTAAGTACTAATTTTAAACTGGGATTGTTTACACAATATTTTTACACGTGGCAAAGCGACGATAACGCTAGAAACTTATTGTTCACGTCTTTGTACTACAATCTTTTTAATAAACCCGCTTTAAAAGTCGGATTAAACTACCAATACATCACCTTTAAAAATCAAGTGCCAGACATTTATTTTAGTCCAGAATCCTTTAATGCTTTCGAAATCTTTGCGAACGTGATTAAAAACGAAGAAACGACTAAGCTGAAATCATGGTTTTACGAGCTTACTGCTGCTACAGGTTTTCAATACATTGAAGATGATAGTAGCCAAATGACATATCGTATACAGGGAAAACTAGGTTATAAATTTACCGAACGTGCCATGTTAAATCTTTATGGCACTCAGAGTAATATTGCTTCGGCAACGGCAGCTGGTTTTAATTATAGCGAAATCGGACTTCGTTTTAAATGGTATTTGTTCAACAAACCTATATTTAGAAAATAATGTATTGGGTTGCTCTTAGTACATACTTAAACCCATCACAATATAATTTGACGCATTAAATATTCCAAAAATACTTTAAGCGGACCTATTCAACATAAAAGCTACATATTATTTTACATGTAGCTTTTTTTCCATTCTGGAATATAGCAATCCCAAATCTCTACTAATACGCACTCTTTTTCTTGAGTCTGGAACTCGTTTCATTTATTAGAAACCTTTATCCATTCTATTTATAGTATTTGAAGTTTTAGGAATAATCCCCACATTTAGAATTCTATTTCAACAAATTACAAAAACAGTGCTGTAGCACTCCAAATTATAAACGTAAATCACAGTTATTTTACTAATAAAATCTGCTCTAATAGTCTGTTCATACCAAACACGATTACCTCATAACACTTGTTTGAGTATCAACCACACTTTAAGCACAGCCTTGGTCCACACAGTAACACAATAATCAAACGAGAAACCAGATACGTTACAACAACTTAACGCATTACATCTTACCCCACCACTTTCAAGTGTATTATTAACTGAATGAGTTTCCCTATTCCCTTGCTTCTACTCTATTTATAATGCCCATCAAGTGCCTTTAAGGCTACCGTTGCTCTTCTCTACTTATAAAAGGAGGAGTTTACTTCTGTAATTAACCTATTATAATTGGTAAGATCTAAACATATGGATGTATAACTTCTAAATATCCTGATTTACTCCCAAATCATGGCGATTACCCATTGGTTTACAATACATTAGATTCACATTAAGAAACGAATCAATCTTTAAAAACAAAAAAGGCAAAAAACCGAAGTCTTTTGCCTTACCACTAGAATAATCTGCTATTAATTAATTCACGAGTAGTTTTGTGGTTTTGTATTCAGTGAATTTACTTCTCACTTGACAGAAATATAAGCCTGAGGCTAAATTAGATCTGCTTAATAGAATTTCGTTCTTACCTGTTTTAGCCTGGAATGGAATTTCTCTTACTAGCGCTCCCAACTGATTGTACACGGCCAAGGTTACGCTTTCAGATTGTTGAGCTGTAAAGTGTATACTCGTTCTTGTTTGCATAGGATTTGGCACAGCTACAGGATTTAATAACTCTTCTTGGTTAACATTCCCTACAGATAAGGTTTCACTGGTAGAGAAACGTAGCTGCTGTAAATCCATTACTTTTGTTTCTTCAGTTCCATTTTCGGCTAACATAGTAAACACTAAGGATGTAATATCTGTAACCTTTAAAGGTGTCCCGTTAATCGATTCGAAATCTGAAAAAGGCAAACTAAAATCGTTTAAGTTATCTGATAAAGACACGCTTGTTTTGTACTGAGTTTCCCAATTTTCTACACTTTCTTTCACCAATCGTACAATTAGCGTTCCGGTTCCCTTGGCTTTAAATTTTAAGCTATTGTAAGCTGTTAGATCTATCGGATTAAATTTTGGTGTTAGTGCTCTATAAGCCGCGATATATTCGCTTGTAGTCGCTTCCAAACTAATATTACGTTCTATGGGATATTCATCACTTTCAAACACATCGTGATTCGCTTCTACAGCATAATGCGTAACTGTTGTGGTTGGCGCATCATCATCGTAACCCCAAGGCCCATCAGACATAAATAAATCGTCTGGCGTTTCAATACCATCTCCTATTCTAAATCCGATATCGAATAAATTTCCTGCATCTACTTCAATTGAAGACATGTAATTTCCGTTTAAATCTATACTTGTCGACACATAATCTAAAATATCGGTTTCTGTCATTCTTAAACCGCCATCGAAATCCACTTTAGTACTTCTATTGGTATTAATAATTTCTAGATTTAGCAAACCATTATGGTATGTTCCTTTTTTTACAAATACTGTAGGTGGTGTAGAATTGTTGTAACTAGAGACCGGTTTTACCACTTCCATTAAGCGGATAGTTTCTTCGCCTAGTACTATTAAATCGTCTAAAGAACTAGACCAAATTTGAAAATTATAGAACCCAACGTTACTTTCATATTTATCTAAATTCCAATGGTTCTCTACTCCAAACGCATTACCGCTGTTAATTGTCTTTACCGAAAAACTTAAAACAAACTCTAGGGAACCATCAATATTTCGAATTAAAGCTTTTATAAATTGTTGTTCTTTAATTTCTATAGTCGAGACCGATAATAATTCTGCACCTAATAATCTGTCGCAAATATATTTGGTATGCTCGTAGACTCCATTAGTGGTTTCTAAGACTAATACCGAAGCTACCGCTTCATCTTTTCGAATATAATCTACGGCATAAACATTTGTTGCATTGGTAATCCCTACTAAATCTGATGGTGAAGATTCTATAACAACATCTTCGTTTATCACTTCTAAAGGCACAAAATCTGATAATTGTAAAGCGCCTCTAGACGTTGCCATATTAGCATATCGAGATGTTTTTGTTACCAATTTAGCTGTCGATTTATCAAATTTATAACTGCTTTTCGTTCTATTAAAATTTCGTTTACTAATCTTCTCGGCCAATCTGTTATTGCTTTCTAATCCGCCTGCATTCCCGCTAGATGCTGTTCTTTGCTCTAACACAGGACATCCAGAATAACCAGAACAAGAAGGATCTTCACAGTCTATTAATCCGTCGCCATCATCGTCAATTCCATTATCACAAATCTCTTGAGCCACTGGAGCCGTAGGACAACGCGCTCCATCGTTACTAGCACTAGAAGGACCAAAGGCAAACAAATTAGATACCATTGCATTTACACCGGTTAAGTCCTGTACTTTCTGAATCATGTAAATGGTTCCTGTCTGATTGGCCGACACATAAAATCGTCCGCTAGCATCAAAATACACAGCACCATACGTATAGTTTAAGCCCGTTAAAACAGGAATTACACCTAAAGGCAAGACATTACCATTTTCAGGATCTATTCTATATAAAATATTAGTTTTTTTCTCGACCGCGTATAAATAGCCATCGACAGCATTAAACGCCCAATCATGAATATTGATATTCAGAGATAAATTATCTGTCCCTGTGTATTTCGTGTAATTTTCAGATTCGGGATTCAAGTCTATTTTATAAAACGTCTTACCGCCACCCTTAAGATAATACATACCATCTGTATTAATATCGCCTACATAGCGGTTAGATTCAGGCAATTCGTTAACCGTGTAAATCGTAGTATTGAAGTTTTTTCCGATACGAACAATAGATTTCTGAGGACTGGTTAACGATCCCCAAATAAATCCATCTGCAGGGTTATATGCGGTTGCATTAATATTTCCTTCAGTGATATCGGTTGCGACAGTATAAGAATTTCCAGATGCTAAATCTACAGCATACACATCATTGTACTGAAACAAATAGGCACTATAATCGCAATTAAACGGCACATCTTGTGCAAATGCAGTAAAGCCAAAAAGCAATAAAATAAGTAATAGTCTATTCATGATATAATGGTTTATATCACAAAGGTATACGCGAAGTCTCGCCAATTATTTAATTTTCGTTTGATGAAAACGAAGTGTAGACGAATGGTATAATAAGCCCGTTAAGTGCTTACAACAGGTTTAAACGTTTCATTAGTTCTGGTCGGTTAGATCGGCTTACAGGAATCACATCCTTTTTAATAAGCACGCTATTATCCTCTATATCAATAATTTTCTTGATATTAATTATAAACGAGCGATGTACTTTTAAGAACAAATCTTCAGGTAATTTTTCGGCCATTTTTTTTAAGGTAGAATGCACCGTATAGTTTTTATCTTCGGTTTTAACATGAATATAATCACCTTTGGCTTCAACTAAATAAATACTTGGAATATCAATTTTTATTAGACGTCTGTCTATGTTAACATATAAATGATGTCCAGAAGCGGCTACGTCCTTATCAGAAGTTGGAATTTCGACTGCCGTTCTCGTCATGCTATCTGCTTTTGTTATGGCTTTTTGAAAACGTTCTGGGGTAATTGGTTTTACCAAATAATCTACTATACACTCGTACTCAAAAGCCTGAATTGCGAAATTAGCATCGGAAGTAGTTAGTATTATTTTTGGCGGATTTTTAATGGTTTCTATAAAATCGAATCCTGTAAAATCTGGCATATGAATATCCAAGAATATTAAATCGACATCGTTCTGATTTAAAAACTTAATGGCTTGAAGCGCATTAGGAAATTCCTCTAAAACATTAAGATGACTTAGATTCGTGCATAACTGACTAATTATAGCTCTAGCCGTTCCTTCATCATCAATAATAATACAATTCATAAATACCAATTATAACTTTTGTAGGTAATTAGTTATGATATTTAAAATAGTTTCGAATTGATTATTTAGGGTTGTATTACCCTGTAGTAAATTTTCCTCAAACGCTACAGCAATCTCATAACTTTTCTCAAGCCCTAAAATACTAATTTTATGCTTAAGTTTATGTACATTCTCTGCTGCTTGTTTAAAATTTTGATCATTTAAATTTGCGTAGTATACCGACTTCTCCTCCGGGAATTCTAATTTAATAATGTCTATAAGTTTTTGTTCGAAGGCTAAATCGCCACCAGACATACTTTTAATGTAAGATAAATTAGGCTGTTCCATGAGGTTCTTTTTTTAAGGTAAAATAAAATGTCGTGCCTTTACCAACGGTAGATTCTAGCCAAATTTCGCCTTCAAACAGAAGTACTATTTTTTTAACAATAGATAAACCAATGCCTGTAGATGTTGGTCTGTTTTCTAGCTTTTTAAAGGTTTCAAAAATCTTTTCGAAATAGACCTTGTCTATCCCTTTTCCGTTATCTTTTATATAAAATTGCCAAAACTGATCCTGTTCTTCAAACCCAACCTCAATACTTCCCTGCGCTTTATCGTTATACGTAATGGCATTGGTAATTAAATTTTGAAACAATTGTTGTAATCTGTATTTATCTCCTTTTACAGTGGGTAGGTGCTGATTTTTATGAATTGAAATATGGTCTGGAATTTCAATACTATCTAAGATGTCGTAATAAAGCTTATCGACATCGACTTTATAAAATTCTACTTTATTTTTACTTATGGTTGAATACTCTAAAATACCATTAATTAGCAAGTCCATTTTTTCAACATTATTCCTAATTAAATCTAAGTTCTCTTTTCCTTTTGTATCTACAAGAGTTTCATAGTCTTCTTTTAGCCATGCGGTTAATGCATCTATACTGCGCAAAGGCGATTTTAAATCGTGAGAAACCATGTGGGCATAATCACTAAGTTCCTGATTTTGATATGCGAGTTCACTAAATAACGCTTCGCGTTGCTTATTCAATAATATAATTTCTTTGGTCTGGTTATCAATAAATTCAACCAATTTTATACCGTCTAATTCTTTATTATCTGCTTTTTTTTGCTCTGGAAGTTCGTAAAATTTTAAAGTTTCAATTACCCGTTTTAGCTTAGAGATTACATCTTGTTGAACTTGAGCCTCCTGACGTAGTTGCCTATTAGCTTCAAACAATTCGTCCGAGCTTAGTCCCATGGCCCGTTGTTGCATCACATATTGCTCATCGAAATTATTGTACGACCGATTAACAGCATCGATAAAGGGCTCTAGCTCTTTATCGGAAGCTTGTGCCTCGCTTAAATATTTCCGTATTTGTCGTTTTAATAAAGAATTCATTATTCGCTTATTAGCGTTATCGTCATAGTTTGATTGTGTAACTGACATTTATTTTCGCCATGAAAAGGAGCAATTTCACCATAGGAATAGAATCCCGAAATAGTAGTTTCGTTACCTACTACAGCTACAACTTCGTCTATTTCTTCTTCTACACGCTGATCTAAAACTAATTTCCTTCCAATACAACTCACTAAAAGTGCTAGCTCTGGTTTCTTGTGTCGCAACTCCAAAGCCTGTCTTGCGGCCCGTTCTGAAGCATTAGCAATATTGTCTACATTAGTCATCATTAATTGCACTTTAGCATTTTGGGTGATATCACCAGCTAAAACAATGGCATTTTCTGCTTCATTTATATTTAAAATACTTCTAACAATAGATTGATTTTCATTTTCGGTGGTAACATTAAGCGGATATAACAAAGCGGCTCCAGGTAAAGCCTTAGATTTCTCACCCAAATATTTTTTATACAAATCTAAAGCAGGCAAATTGTCTAATTCGTACAAGATATTTCCTTCAGATTTTGTAACCGTTCGTTCTGGTCCGAAAGGAGTCCAACCACCATGAATAGAGAAAGTAACCTCTAAAGTTTCACCATAAAAACCTATGGCCACTATTTCTCCAGACTTCGGATTCTCGTTATATGCTGCAAGAGTTTTCTCAAATCTCGCCTCGTCACCACAAAGTCCACCCGTTATTAAAACATTGTCTTCGGTGCCCGCATTCATACCTTTTGTTAACTGACTTCCATTAATAAAACTACCTTCTGAAATTACATAAATATACTTTAAACCCACTTGCGGAAACTGTTTAACAAGATCCTTACCTGTTTTATAACTGTCTAAGTCGGCATGTAAAACATTACTTGTTTTTATTAGAAAACTACTTTTCTCTAACTCTAATGCTGTAAGAGAAATACTTTCGTCGTCTACCATACCTCCCGCAATATCGCCACAAGTAGATCCGAAAACAATATGTCCGTCAGGATAAAGTTTTTTTACGTCGTTGTAAACATTGGGATCTTCTAATTGAAATCTGTTTCCGAAAGCCAATACCAGCGGATTTTTTAAATCTTGTTTAGGCGTTAAATAGGCCCACGCATTCCCTTTCTTCTTTAACTGAACAGTTTTCATAATTATTTTTTTAATGTAAAAAAGAATGTAGTCCCTACCGCAGTTTCACTATCTAGCCAAATTTCACCCTCGTGTAACTCGACAATTTTTTTAACAATAGACAACCCTATTCCTGTAGAATCTTTACTCTTGTTTAAAGCATGAAAGATTTTAAATATTTTATGATGGAACTTTTTATCGATTCCGACGCCATTGTCTTTTATAGAAAATTTATAATGGGTATCTAAATCTTCAAAATCAATTTCGATATATCCTGTTTCCTTATCGATAAACTTAATAGCATTACTAATTAGGTTTTGAAACAGTTGTTGTAATTTGGTTTTATTCCCAACCACAGTTGGTAAAGAGTTTAAAACTGTAATATTAATATGTTCGGGTAAATAGAGCATATGTATAACATCTGCAACCATTTTATCCAAATCGACATCAGTTGTAAGATTTTTATCCGATCCAATACTGGAATACTCTAAAACATCTGTTATAAGTTGTTCCATTTTTTCCAGGGTATCTTCTATTAGTGCAAAATTTTGTAGACTTCCTGCATCTAACTTTCCTTCGTTATCAGATTTTAACCAAGATACTAAGGCATTTATGCTACGTAAAGGCGATTTTAAATCGTGAGAAACCACATGCGCATATTCGTGCAATTCGTTGTTACTAATTTCTATCTTTTTTAATAAACGTTCTTTTTGAAGTTGCAGATTTTTAATTTCTGTAAAATCGAAATTAACGCCAATAGATCCCGTTATTTCACCCTTTAAATTATAGTTTGGAGCGGCACTAACCAGCCAATACCTAATCTCGCCAGCTTTATTTTTAATTCGTAATTCGTAAGACTCTGTTTTACCTTGCTTGCGCTCGATGACTTTGTTTTTTATAATCTCCATATCCGATTTAAACGGAAGTAAATCTTTCCCTTTAACTCCAATAAGTTCTTCTTTACTATATCCAGTCATGTCTACAAAACTTTGATTTACCATCAAAATTCTATCGCGTTTATCGACCTCTACCAAGCCCAAATTCATATTAGAAATAATATTGGAATACTTTTGTTTTTCGGCTTCTAAACTTTTCCTATAGGTTCTATTTAAAGTCACGTCTTTAAAAGTCCACAAATACCCTTTAGATTTTCCGCCTTGCACAATTGGCAGGTAATTACGTTCTAAAATTTTACCATCAATCATTTCCAATTCGTCCCCTAAAACAGTTTCTTTTTTATTATCTATATCTCGCATGCGCAACAAAAAAGCTTCCGGATCCTTAAATAAAACACTGTTATGTTCGGCGGCCGTTTTGCAATTCATCCCAATTAAATCTGTAGGAGAGGCATCAATATTAAATAGTTGTGTAAACTTTTTGTTTGTTAATACAATATGTCTGTTCTCGTCTTCAAGTATGACACCACTATCTAAATTAAGAATTAAAGTGGCCAATCTATTTTCGGATTCTTTAAGTCTGTTTTCACTAGCCTTCTGCTTGGTTATATCCCTAACAATGCCTTGTGCAGCCACGGCAATGCCCTGATCGTAAATAACACTAGCATTAATATGCACCAATATATGCCTGTTATTTCCGGTAATAATTTTGACATTAAAATCGGTTAAGATGCCATCTTTAAATAAGGTTTCGAACGATGTTTTCACGCGTTCTACTTCACTAGGATGAACTAATTTAATCAGATTAAACATTTGATCTGTACAAGAATACCCCAGTAACTCTTCGGCGGCCTCATTCATTTTTAGAATATTACCCACCAAATCAATAATAACATAAGAGTCGACAATATTTTCGAAAACACCTTGTAACTGCGAATCTGTTCTGGTTAATAAGGCTTCTAAATCCTGATTAGACTTTTGTAGTTTTTGATTAACCTCATAAAGTTCGGCCGCTTTATTTTCTAGTATTTTTTCAGCTTGTTTTCTCGCAGCACGTTCCCGAACAAGCGCTCGTTTTAATATATCGATTTGCTGCTGACTCATTAGTTCTTCTGAATTATAAACTTAACTTCGGTACCATCTTCTTTAATTTTTTCACATTGAATTGTGGCCGATGAATTAAAGTGTTCGAAGGTTTTATTCATTAATCCCAATCCGAAATAATGCATAGATCGACTAGATTTATAAATCATTATTAACGAATTATCTGTTTTTTCAATAACTTCAAATGCAGGCAATTCTGCATCCGGATATATTTTTCTAACTTCTATATGAATATGATTTTCTATTGAAGCTAACATGTCTATCGGGTCCTTATAAGAATCGATTAATCCTGGATAACTTGTGGCTAATACAGCGAAAAAATGTTCTGCGTATACTAGTAATAAGTCGTCTATAGAAATATTTGTATGTTCACTTAAATGCTGTAAAAGTTGAAGCATTTCTGAAAACTTATACGTCCCTACAGAGGTGTAGACACCGTTAGATTCTAAATTAGATTCGTTTATAATCTTATCGACCATTTCTAATCCAAATTTATCCTCTACTAAATCTAAAAACTCAGTAAACACAATACCTTTCATTTTACATTTTCTTTAACTCATTAATACTCCAATATCCTAATAATTTTTCAATTTTTGAAACATATTCCTCATATTTTAAAGGTTTTAGCACATAACCTGCAATACCAATTTCATAGCATTCTAGTAAATCGCGCTGATTGCTGGACGTGGTTAGGATAATAGTGGGAACATATTTTAAAGTGGGATCGTTTTTTAGAATACCTAGAAATTCAATACCATTTATTTTGGGCATATTTAAATCCAATAAAATGATGTCGGGTATATTATCTTTTTGGGAGAGTAGATTTAACGCAACCTCACCATTATTGGCTTCTATAATTTTATGAGGTAATTGCAAGGATGAGATGGCCCTATTTAATTTCATGACCTCTATCATGTCATCCTCTATTAATAATATTTTAAGCGTTTTCATTGACATACCATTTTTCTTAAGGAATAAAGATATTACTATTGCTTTAAACTGAAATGACTTTTAGGTAAGCTTTGGCTTAATGTAGACGAATGGCTACAAAGTGTAGATGAATGGTTTTAAAAGTAAATGCTATTTTTATTTCAGGATAGAATAGCTCGACTAAACACATGAAACCTTGTGGTAGCATGGCCATTCAGCGCATATGGTGTAAATTAATATACCACAAAAATTTAGTTAAAAAACGCAAGCAAATGTGTATAAAAACAAAAAACCTTGTAAATATTAAGATTTACAAGGTTTTTGTTTAACCTTAACTAGGTTAGTCGGGGTGGCAGGATTCGAACCTGCGGCCTCCACGTCCCAAACGTGGCGCGATAACCGGGCTACGCTACACCCCGAAAAATTATCGAGGTGCAAATATACACCTTTTTATTAAAAACCAACTATTATTTTTAGTAAATTGTAACTAAATTTGAAAAAAAATAACATGACCTACATAAAACACTTATTATCAACAGTTTTACTTCTTCATTTTACGGCCTGTGCTCAAGAAAAAAAATTACCTGTAAACGATTATCCCTTCGAAACAGTAGTTTCAGACCTTAATAATCCTTGGGGATTTGTATTTCTTCCAGATCAATCTATGCTAATCACCGAGAAATCCGGAACACTAATTCATTTTAAAGATGGTAAGAAAATCAACATTTCTGGATTACCTGCAATAGAACAATTGGGACAAGGTGGCTTGTTAGATATTGCATTACACCCTAATTATAACGATAATGGTTGGATTTATTTTACCTACGCCTCTGCAGAAGGTCAAGGTTCAGGTGCCAATACAGCACTTATGCGAGCAAAAATTAGTAACAATACGCTAACTAATAAGGAACTTCTTTATAAAGCAACGCCAAACTTTAATAGTGGTAATCACTTTGGTTCTCGCATTCTTTTTGATAACAACAATTACCTCTTCTTTAGTATCGGGGAACGTGGCGAACGCGACGAAAATCCTCAAGACATTACAAAAGATGGTGGTAAAATTTACAGACTTAACGATGACGGATCGATCCCAAAAGATAATCCGTTTGTAAATTCTCCGAAGGCTAAAACAGCCATTTATTCTTACGGCCATAGAAATCCACAAGGGATGATAATCAACCCTACAACAAATAAAATTTGGGCACATGAACATGGTCCAAAAGGTGGAGATGAAATTAATATTATTTCGGCTGGAAAAAATTATGGTTGGCCATTAGTTACCTTCGGAATTAATTATTGGGGTACTTCAATTACCGATTATACCGAAAAAGAAGGCATGGAATCGCCTATCCATCACTGGACGCCATCTATTGCGCCTTCGGGCATGTGTTATGTGACTAGCGATAAATACAAGGGATGGAAAGACAATGTACTCGTTGGTTCATTAAAATTCCAATATTTAAATCGCTGTATTTTAAAAGGCAATAAAGTCGTTAAAGAAGAAAAAATACTCCAAGATATCGGACGTGTACGCTCTATTGTTCAAGGTCCTGACGGTTATATTTACGTAGGTGTAGAAAATCTTGGAATAGTTAAAATTATTCCGAAGAATTAGCCCTAAATTTGTCCATTCATAAAACACAAAATCAATGCTCATTATAGGCCTTACAGGAGGAACAGGTTGTGGAAAAACAACGGTTGTAAATCAAATTTTAAATGAACTTCCGGATGCGGAAGTAGGTATCATATCTCAAGATTCCTATTATAGTGACACCTCTCACCTATCTTACGACGAACGTAAATTAATTAATTTTGACCACCCAAAATCTATCGATTTTGATTTGTTAGTCAAACACTTAAAACAACTTAAGAAAGGAAAGCCTATCGAGCAACCCGTATATTCTTTTGTAAAGCACAACAGAACTGGCGATACTATTTTAACGCATCCTAGAAAAGTGATGATTGTGGAAGGTATTTTAATATTTACACATCCTGACATTCGTGATTTATTCGATATTAAAATATTTGTTCATGCCGATAGTGACGAACGATTAATTAGAAGATTAAAACGTGATATTGCAGAACGCGGACGGGATATGGATGAGGTTCTTAATCGTTATCTTACCACTTTAAAACCCATGCATCAACAATTTATAGAACCGATGAAAGAGTATGCAGACATTATAATTCCAAACAATAAATTTAATACAGTAGCTATAAATATAGTGCGTACTATTATTAATGAAAAACTATTATAACGTTGAAATTTTTCAATAATAAATATATAAAACCTTTTAAAAATCCCTTTGTAATTCCAGGGATTGGCTTTGCTATTTGGATGCTATTCTTCGATAGTAATTCGTATTTAATCCATAACGAATTGAATAACGATATCGACGATCTAAATAAACAAAAAGAGTATTATATCAATGAAATTACAAAGGATCGCAAGGCGTATAAAAAGTTAAATACTGAAGATGGTCTTGAAAAATTCGCACGTGAAACTTATTATTTAAAACGCGAAAAAGAGGATATTTACATTATAGAATACGAAGACAGTTTAAATATAGAATCTGATGAGTAACACCAATTTGTTTGAAGAATTTAATTCGGTATCGGCAAAAGCGTGGAAACAAAAGATTCAATTCGATTTAAACGGTGCCGACTACAATAAGACCCTTATTTGGCATTCAAACGAAGACATTAACGTTAAGCCTTTTTATAGTAAAGACGATTTAAAAGCGATTCCCTTCCACTTTAAATCTACTTCAAACACGTTTAAAATTACTCAATCCATTTATGTAAATTCTGAAGAGAAATCTAATAATTTAGCACAAATAGCACTACAAGATGGTGCAGAAGCTATAGCATTTAATATCGTAACAGAACACTGCGATTTGAGCAAATTATTGCAAAATATAGATTTGCATCTTGTACCTATTTATTTCGATTTACAATTTTGTTCTTCAAAATTTATTGAGAAACTGGATACTATGGCCTCTGAAATTAAGGCTTCGTTTTATGTAAATTTTGATATTATCGGACATCTCACTGAAGATGGAAATTGGTACAATACACTTAACTCCGATTACAGAGCATTGGAAACCGTGCTAAAAAACAGTTCTCATTTAAATGGTAGCGTAAGTGTAAATCTAGAGCTTTATCAGAACGCAGGAGCGACAATAACCCAGCAACTGGCTTACGGATTGTCACATGCCAACGAATATTTAAACCGTTTTTCGGAAATTTTTAAAACTAAAATCACATTTAAAGTAGCTACAGGTTCCAATTATTTTTTCGAAATCGCTAAGCTTCGTGCGTTACGTGTCTTATGGTATACATTAGCATCAGAATATAACGTAAATACCGAATGCCACATTATCGCTAGTCCATCCAAACGTAACAAAACCATTTACGATTGTAAAACCAATATGTTACGAACAGCTACAGAATCTATGAGTGCAATTTTAGGTGGCGCAGATAGTGTTTGCAATATGGCTTTCGATTCACTTTTTCATAAACACCACACCGCTGGAGAACAAAAAGCGAGACAGCAACTGGTAATATTAAAAAAAGAAACAGATTATACACCAATAAATAATCCCGTTAATGGTTCGTATTATATAGAAACCTTAACGCATCAATTGGCAGAAAAATCATTAGCCTTGTTTAAAGATTTAGAAGCTCAAGGCGGATTTTTAAAACTTTTAAAAGGTGGTTTAATTCAGAAAAAAATTAAAGAAAGTGCCCAAAAAGAACAAGAGCAATTTAATACTGGTGAGATAGCTTTAATCGGTACTAATTCTAATATAAATCCTGAAAGTCGAATAAAAAATCAATTAGATTTATATCCGTTTGTAAAACAAAATCCTAGAAAAACGCTAATAGAACCCATTATACCAAGGCGATTAGCCGAAACCATAGAACAACACCGATTAAAAACTGAAAAATAGTATATTCAAATTGTAACATGAGTAGAAAAGATCTACAACATATCTCGTTAAATAGTGCCGAAAATCAAGCTCAAAACTCTAGTGATGAAGCTAATTTTCAAACGGAACACCATGCTTTAATTTCAGGTGATTCTGACTCTGATTTTGAATTCGGAGCTGGAATTCCACCTTTCTTACGAGGAATTTCCTCAACCATGTATATCCGATCGCCTTGGGATATACAACAAACGGCACACCTTAATGTTGCTGAAGATTACAACGCTTTTTATAAACGTAATTTTGAAGCTGGACAACGTCACTTTGTATTGGACTTTAATTGCAATCCAGATGAGACTATTTGTGTAGAATCGCTCGATCAGTTTATATCTGTATTTAAAGATATTCCTTTAGAAGCTATTACTATTTCAATTAAAAACAATGCTAAAGGACTGGTTTATTTAGCCTTTTATATAGCAACAGCAGAAGCTCAAAATCTTAATATTAAAGACTTAAAAGGTTCTTTTATAGTTGATGCTTTAGAAGGTTTAAACCTTTTTAACACACCAAATTCTTCTAAAAACTCCATTGCAGAGATTT